>JAGLEK010000251.1 GCA_023145125.1 Bacteroidales bacterium
AGGTATGCAAAGCTGATCTCCCGTCCATCTGATCGTAAACGAAAACTTTGATCCTTACCTAATTTGTATTTAAGCATTGTGATCTCCTGGAAATAAGTCCTGTATTGATAGGGAGCAGCACCATTTCGCCTGTCCTCCCACGAGGGGTAATGCCATTTGGTATCTCCTCCCGGCTCAAGGCCGTAGATGCTGAAAATGCTTGCGATATAGTCGGAGGCGATGAATTCACCCCGCATTCCGGTCCCGCGGCCTTCTGTCCAGTCCGAGGCAAGGAAATCAAGCTGCCCTTTGACAGCTGCGTGGGTAATGGCCTCTAAGCCCTTTTCGTAGCCTGTACTGTCTGTTTGAGCAGAGATTGAGCATCCAATGAGTAAGATCATCGAAGAGAATAGCAGCTTTTTCATTTTATGGTTTTTTTAGTTATTGGATATGTTTACTTCAAACCGGCATATTTTTTATATTTATAAATGTACATAAACAAAGTGAGATGACTTTTCCGGGGGGAGGGATGTCGTTTTTTATTCTAATGATCCTCCCGGCAATAAGTTTTTTAAAACTCTTTAACATAAATCATCATATGTCAATACTTACATTATCTTTGACAAAAATTATAAAACAAATAAACTATGAAAACAGTATTAACATCAATTATTACCTCGATCGTTACAGTGATCATTGTCTTTTTCGTTATTCATGCCATCTGGGGTGGGGGCGAATGTATCTTCAGTGATGACCATGAAGAGGAATGCACTGAGCATGTAAAGAAGGATTGTGACAAAAAGCATCATGAAAATGCATCTCATTCACATGAAATGATGATGAAACACCTGGTTCCTCTGAGGGCTGAGTTCGAGGAGCAGCTATCAGATGAAGAAAAGGCTTCTATCGAAGCAATTCAGGACAAATTTGAAGATGCCGGTTTTGAACATGAAAAAATGTGCGCAGAGGGAGTGGAAAAGTTTCAGGAGCAGTATAAGGGAGATATTACTGCACTGTTAGCTATTGCCGGCAACCATCAGAAGTTTTTCGATGACTGGAGTGCAAAGATGCATGCTAAAGAGAAATGCGAACATGACGAGGGTAGTGCTGAAGCAGTAAAAGCGGCCCACGAATGCCCTGAAGCAGCCAAGTGCAAAGAAGCAACCGAAAAATGCAAAGGCGAGCAGGCAAAAACACCTGAAGCAAAGGAAAAATGCGAGAAAGCAGAAGCAGAATGCAAAAAGGAATGTGAAGAAAAACTTAATACGTTTAAGATTCATTTCCTCTTGCTGGATGATGAAGGATGTGAGCATGAAGATGCTTAGAAAGGTATCAGGTACAAGGTGCAGGGTAAAAAAAAAGGTTCGCTTTTGGCGAACCTTTTTTTTATCCAGTATCTAGTATCCAGTATCTAGCATCTTTATCTATTGAATTGTGCGTTTGTAGTTGCCGGGTTGGGATAAATATCCGACAATTCGAAGTTGAGCGCTATCTTATTCTCTTCCAGGCCTACAAAAGTACTCTTTGGAACTAGTGATAAGGCCTTTTTGAAATGCCGTGACTTAATCGAGGACCTTGTCCGGGGTGCCCTTTCTTTGGTTCCCTGCCTGCCGGCAGGCAGGGTTTCTTTCCACCAAAGGCGAACACGGTGGGCAAGCAAAGAAATGAACAG
>JAGLEK010000252.1 GCA_023145125.1 Bacteroidales bacterium
ACTCCCAACTCCAAGTACTCTAAGTACTCCAAGTACTCTAAGTACTCCCACCACTCACCCAATAATTTTCTTAATAAGTCGAAGCCGATGACTATACTGCCTCGTTTCCAGATTATAGATCCCCTGGTGGTCAACCATGTCAACACGGACATGGCCGGATGCATGAATGATACGGCCTTCGGGTAAAAGAATGCCCACATGAGTGATCATGCCCTCTTCATCATCAAAGAACAAAAGATCGCCGGGCCTGGCATCAGAGATAAAGCTGATGGTTTCGCCCTGTGTAGCCTGTTGTGTGGAATCCCTCAGAAGCTGAACCCCGGCAAGTTTATAAGCCATTTGGGTAAGGCCTGAACAATCGATGCCAAATGGTGAGCGGCCGCCCCATGTATACGGGGTGTTGAGGTACATCATGCAGGTTTCTACGATCTTTTCCCGTTCACAATCCTTAGGTATGGGTTCAGTGAAGCCTTCATAAAAATATTCATATTCCCCTGCTGAAAATGCCTGATCCTTCAATCCGTGGAATGAGCTGCCAATGAGAATGGGGAAGAAAGCCTGGATGCTTCTGTTTTCTATCAGCTGTACCACTTCGGTGCTGATGCTGCAAGGTAGCTCATGCAAACGCCGGAATTCCTGTTTGCTGATCTCATAGCAAGAGGCTTTCGGTATCCATCCTTCATAATTGTCATAAGTGATACGGATGTGAAGCCAATCCTCAAAACTTTCAATTATTGCGTATAATTCACCGAATAAAAGTTGAGTACACATCTCCGCTCTGTGTGCCGGCTCAGCGCGTACGGGCAACTGGCTATAGTTGCAAAATCCAAAAGACATCAAGCCATCTTCGTTCATGGTTCAGATAATAAATGACGGTTTTATGCAACCAATCAGATTTACAATTGTTTATAGAACGAATATATAACAATTAAGTATATTAACTGCAGATATTTATGGAAAGATGAAAATTTCATAAATTCGCTGCAGAAACGATCGCGATGAAAAAACTCTTGCTGTTTATAAGAAATAATTATCAACATATTATTAAAGGCTTCCTCTTTATATCGGCAGTAGCTATACTGGTGTGGATATTTCCTAAGGAGGGGAAGTTTAAATATGAATTCTCAGATGGCAAGCCGTGGCTGCATGAGGATCTGTATGCTCCTTTCGACTTTGCCATTAATAAAACAGATGAAGATATTGCAAATGAAAGGGAAGAAGCCGTACAGGGCTTGCCTTATTATTTCCGCTATGAAGGCATTGACAGCTCCCTGATGGCCGGACAACTGGAATCTGAATTCATCAGCAACTGGGAAGCATCTGTACCGGATTCGCTTGACAATGCCGGCTACCGGCAACATAACCTCGAAGTATTCCTGCGAATTCATAACGATCTGGATGAACATGGAATACTCGACATGATACCGGAGATTGAGAACCTGCCTCCGGAATACACCATCATTCTTGTCAGGGATAACGTGGCTGAAGAACACGATCTGGAAGACATACTGACCTTAAATAAAGCTTATGACCTCATACATCAGCAACTGTCAGTAGAGGATGATGTTGAAAGTGAATTGCTTGCAAGCCTCATCACCCGCTTTTTGTCACAAAACCTTGTTTATGATGCTGAAATGACCGCCATGGAACGCAAGGCAGTGGTGGCTGCTATTTCCCCGACATACGGGTTGGTGCAGGAAGGGGAGCGCATTATATCTAAAGGAGAGGTGGTCACTGATGCCCGGTTTATGGTTCTCAGCTCTTTGAAATCCTATTATGAAGAAAACCTTGGCGGTTCTGAAACCTTCTATGTGATCTTGCTTGGACAGATATTGCTCATTACAATTGTAATTACCGTCTTATTGCTGTTTTTTATTTTTTTCAGGAAAGAGATACTGTCAGATAACCGGAATATCGTATTGATCTTACTGGTGATAATTCTGATCACTATGCTTACCAGCCTGGTAGTAAGCTATAGCACGGCATTTTTATATATAGTTCCAATCTGCCTGGTCCCGATCGTCATCAGTGCCTTTTTTGATACACGTATGGCCCTGTATGTGTACCTGATAACAATAATTATCCTTGGACTGCTTGTACCCAACAGTTTTGAATTCGTCTTTCTGCAGCTCATTGCGGGCATCATAGCAATTATGAATGTAGCCAACCTGCAGCGTCGCGGACAGTTCTTTATCACCTCTGTTTGGATCTTTGTTACCTATTCCGTAGTCTATGTTGGCCTGACGCTCATCCAGGATGGAACGATTCGGGAGATCGATCCGCTGATGTTTGCCATGTTTGGAGGCAGTGCCGTTCTTACACTTTTTTCTTATCCACTCATCTACATCTTCGAGAAGATCTTTGGATTTATCACAGATGTCACCCTCGTTGAACTTTCCAATACCAATAATAAGCTTTTACGGGAATTATCCATGAAAGCACCAGGCACCTTTCAGCATTCCCTGCAGGTGGCTAACCTGGCCGAGGATGCCATCTATGAGATCGGAGGCAATGCCCTGATGGCGAGAACAGGAGCCCAGTACCATGATATTGGGAAGATGGATATGCCCATGTATTTTGTGGAGAACCAGTCTACCGGTGTAAACCCGCACGATGAGCTGACAAGCGAAGAAAGTGTCAGGATTATCATCAGCCATGTGATCAAGGGGATAGAAAAGGCAAAAAAACATAAGCTGCCTGAGCAGATCATCGACTTTATCCGTACGCACCATGGCACCCGTAAGGTGGAGTATTTTTATAGCCTGTATAAAAATGAAACTCCCGAGGATGAGATAGATGAAAACGAATTTACCTACCCGGGCCCTATACCATTTTCCCGTGAAACGGCTGTGGTAATGATGGCGGATTCGGTGGAGGCGGCATCACGCAGCCTGAAAGAACACGATATCCGTAACATCGATGAGCTGGTCGAGAATATTATCAACCATCAGGTGGAGGCCAATCAGTTCATCAATGCCGATATTACCCTCAGGGACATCACACGTATAAAGAAGCTTTTTAAGAAGAAGCTGATGACTATTTATCATGTCAGGATGGAATACCCGGAAATGAGTTCATAGTGCCGGGTGCCGGGTGCCGGGTGCCGAGTGCCAGCCGCCTACTGCCTACTGCCTACCGCCTTTCTCATTCTTATTCTTATTCCTTGTTCTCTATTCTCTATTCAAGACGCTCCCCGCCCCCGGCCCTTCATTGAACAACAGATCAATAATACTAAGGTCTTCAACAAAGCCGTGCTTTTCTTCGAAAACCTGGTGGTATGGTTTATAATGGCCTTCGGGATCAGCTTTTTTTGGAGAAATAGTTTCTCGCAGATCCAGTATCCCCTCCGGGGAGTGAATAAAATCTTCAGTTAAACTTATTTCGGTCGTTTCTCCCAATAAGCTGAAGATGGTGTTAAGTACCTCCATATTATAATCCAGCAGGAAGCGGAATTTCTTCCGGTAGAATTTTTCCAGCTCATCTTTGTAATAGAGATAAAATGGGGAGTTGCTGTAGGCTATGTCGATGCTGAGCCAATGCGCGCGTTGCCATGGATCATCATAGAATATTTCGATGTCCTTTGTCTTTGTCTTTCCTCCACCCGGTTTTGTTACCGGGATGCTCAGTGGCAGAACCCCGTTTGCAGTAATGATCCTGCAGCGGTTCCGGTAGGTCTGTCTCGGATAGGTCTCACAGGCTTCAATAATAACATTATCTGCCTTCAATGCAGCCTGCATCCATGAAACAGGAGGGAGGTAAGCAGTGGAAAGCATGGTTGTTTGCCGGATGGGTACCATAGGGGCAAAAATAAAAAAAAGAGACCAGCTTAGGCCTCTTTATTGGTATTATATATTAGTACTACGTACTACGGTTATGCTCGGTGCTCGTTCTTCGT
>JAGLEK010000253.1 GCA_023145125.1 Bacteroidales bacterium
TTATGGGTAATGCACTAAAAGCCATTCCAACTGATTGATAAAACTTTCCAAATCCAATTTTATAAAGAAATTTTCTAACTTTTTCATTTCGAAGCTCCACACTTAATGCTGAAAATGTAATTACTATAAACAATGCCCTGAACATCATTTCAACACCTACTATTATTCCATCCTCGCTCACCCAGTTTTTTTCATTATCACCAACATCCCAAAATACTGCTGATAGTACTACAATAATTATAAGCTGCGACCAAAAAATTGGTTTTTTAAGCCTTCTCAGGGCAAATCGATATTTATACCCAACAATAAGGATGTACAAAACCATAAATGATAAACCTATAGTCATGCCCCAATAATTTAAAAGATACAAGCCTGTCGGAATAGCTAAAATATGAATGAGTAACAATACGATTGAAGTTTGCTGATTATCTTTAATCTCAAAAAATTCTTTCGGCCGGATTTCTCTTTCCTCTAATTTAATTATGTTCGAATCTTTTCTCATCCTAATTGCTTTCCTTCCAATATAATATCCTAGCATGGCAGCTAATACACCAAAAAATGTATATACTGTGAGCAATGCTATTAATATCTGCCATTCCCCCGCCTCTTTCAATCCAAATTGTTTCAGGGCAAAATTGATGATGTTTACATAGATTTTAATCAGATCAAATCCGTAAAATATCAGTAAGCTGATTACCTTATGGAATAAAGCACTTGAAAGACTTAAGGTTCCTGCGAGCATTAAACTCACTATGTTGTTGCCTGCAATAAGTATTATAAATTCAATTAAGGCTGCTTCAAGAAGGATGCCTGTCATTGGGCCAATGATTATTGCACTGGGTGATACGGATTTCATTACAGCAGTAATAAGGCCGGCTCTAATAATTAATCCCTTTTGCGGCCATATCTGATAAAAACCTATAAGTAGCACCGTTCCAGCAAATGCCAACATTGATCCGGCAAAAGGAAGACGTGTATTATGTAAAAAACTGCCAATAATAATCTCTATTGATGCCCATAACCCCCCAACCACTGCAGCTTTTAGCCATAGGTTGTCTATCTCGGTTTTATTTATTTTCTTAGAACTCAAATGGCAAAAATTATAAAATAAGGTCTTCCGGTTTATTAATATTAAAGAATGTATTTTTCGTATAAAAAGGCATTGAATCAACTCTTAATGCTTTGAAATTGACTTTATTGAAGAAATCTTGTAGTTTGTAATTACTTTCTTCAATACTTGCTTCTATATCCTTAATTATATTCCTGGAGTAAAATCCACATAAGGGTTCTAATTTATTATCTCCATGAACAGCAACAACAACATCATAATCTTTACTATTTTGATATAGATAGTTTAATAAGTCAGTACTAACGAAAGGAGTATCACAAGAAAGTATAATATTATTCTTAGTTTTCGAGTACCTCAAAGTTGACAATATTCCACCTATGGGGCCAATATTTTTAAGTTCATCTTCCACAATATCAAATCCAAATCCCCCATAGGCAAACTCACTATTTGCTCCTATTATTATTGTATTAACAATTGGTTCCAATGCTTCTATTGCATAAGAAATTAAAGGTTTGCCCCGGAAATCAGCCAGGCCTTTTTCCATTCCCATCCTACTGCTTTTTCCTCCGGAAAGGATAATCCCCGTCAGCTGATTTTTCTTCATGAAGAAATGATTAGCGTATGCATTTAAAATTGAAACTAACTACCAATTTTAACTACTTTCGAATTTCCTTTGTTTTCATTCCCTCCACCCGTATTAGAATTATTACCGGCTCCGTTTCCTTTTTCACCATTATAATATTCTAATGCTTCAGGCATCCATTTTTGCAGATTACTAATTCGTGTATCGCTAGAAGGGTGAGTACTCATAAACTCAGGAGGAACTTGTCCGCCACCTGCAGTAGCCATTCTTTGCCAAAAAGGAATTGCAGCCTGGGGATTATAACCAGCAATTGACATAAATATTAACCCAAGGTGATCAGCCTCACTTTCATGGAGCCGGCTATAAGGCAACATGGCACCATAATAAGTCCCAACTCCATAAGCTGTCATCCATAAGGCCTGTGTTTCTGCAGGTTTGCTTTGCAAGGCAACTGATAGTGCTACTCCGCCATATTGTTGTAATAATCCCTGGCTCATGCGCTCATTTCCATGATCTGCAATAGCGTGTGCGATTTCATGCCCCATTACAACAGCCAAACCGTTTTCGTCTTGTGTTATCGGTAATATTCCTGTGTACACAACAACTTTTCCTCCAGGCATGCACCAGGCATTTGCCTGATTATCTTCAACCAGGTTAAATTCCCAGTTAAACCCTTCCAATAATTGAGCATAATTATTGTCAGCTAAATATTGAACAACGGCATGTTCTATGTTCTTTCCAACTGTTTTTACCATGTCAACCTGTTCCTGATTTGAACTCTCATTAGTTGTATCAAGAAATGCATCATATTGCGCAAAACTCATCGCCAGCAAATCGCTTTGTGGTATTATGGTTAATTGTTTGCGGTTGGTTAATGGAACCGTACTGCAGGAAAAAATAACAAGGCTGGTAATAAAAATGCTTAAAAATCTTAGGTTTTTCATGGCATTTGTTTTTGGTGAACTGATTAAAGCAAAAATAAGCAACTATCCCCATAACTCAAAAAGCGAAAATTGTTTTGAAGAGCAAAATCATATGCTGTTTTCCAATTATCGCCTAATATAGCAGCTACAAGCAATAATAATGTGCTTTTAGGCTGATGGAAATTGGTTATTAATCCACTTATTATTTTGAATTGATAGCCAGGAGCAATCAATAACTGAGTTTGTCCTTTCAGGTATTTTAATTGATTTTTTTCAAGGTAATTGATTAGAATCAGGATAGCCTCTTTTCCATTGAGATCATTTTCTTCAATTTGATAGGGATCCCATTGCTCTACAAAGAATCCATCTTCTCCTTTTTTAAGTTTCACTGCCATCCAGTAGAGGCTTTCCAGCGTTCGAAGACTGGTTGTTCCCACAGCAATCACATTATTATCTATTTTTTGATATAGATGTTTTAGGGCTTCAATTGTAACGACAATTTGCTCGGTATGCATCTCATGATCTGAAATAGTTTCAGATGATACAGGTTTAAAAGTTCCGGCACCAACATGTAATGTTACTTTTTCTGTCTTAATTCCCTTACTAAGCAAATCATTTAATACTTTTTTCGTAAAATGCAATCCCGCAGTCGGAGCAGCAACAGATCCGTTATTTTTGGCAT
>JAGLEK010000254.1 GCA_023145125.1 Bacteroidales bacterium
ACTGAAAACAATATCATTGACAGCCTGCAGGAGGTGATTTCACAAACCGGGAAAATTGCCGGATATCATCAGGATATAGCAGCTATCAATGAAAGGCTGGAAAGCCTTGGCATCGAAATGAAGGATATCAGCAGCAGCCTTGAGCGGCTGGAAGAAAGTATCAATTACGATCCTGCACATTTGGAGGAAATAAGCAACAGGGTGGATATGATCACCGGCCTTTTGCAAAAACACAAAGCATTGGATGTAAAGTCCTTACTGGAGATCCGTGACCGGATAGGGGAGAAGTTGCATGGGATCAGCACCCTTGACGATGATATCGGGACACTTAAAAAGAATACTGAAAAGGCTAATGCTGATTTGAAACACATTGCCCGGGAATTGAGCAAGAAGCGAAAAACCGGCATTCCGGTGATCGAAAAGGAGATCACTGCAACACTTAAAAAACTGGGGATGAAAGATGCTGAGCTCAGAATTGATCTGCAGGAAGTAGATAAGTTCCTTCCCGGGGGGATGAATATTGTTGAATTCAGGTTTTCTGCCAACCGCGGCAGTTCGCCGGCCCCGGTCAGCAAGATCGCATCAGGTGGTGAGCTCTCACGCCTCATGCTGGCCCTTAAATCAATGATCACAAAGAAAAGCCTTTTGCCCACCATCATCCTCGATGAAATTGACATGGGGGTTTCGGGCGATATAGCCGGAAAAGTAGGAAACCTGCTCAAGGCAATGTCAGGGAATATGCAGCTCATTGCCATAACGCATATTCCGCAGATAGCCGGAAAGGCTGCGGATCATCTCAGGGTGTATAAAAAATATGCCGATGATCGAACAGTTTCCGGTGTTGAACGTTTATCTGACAGTGAACGTATTGATGAAATTGCTCTTATGCTCAGTAATGAGAAACTGAGCGCGGCAGCAAAAGAGACTGCAAAAGAACTGTTAAACTGAAACTCTGATAAGCTATCCTGATCCATAACAGTATCATAGTAGTGAAATTAACCCTGAAATGATATAATCATGGCTTACAACTTACTTAAAGGAAAAACAGGGATCATCTTTGGCGCCCTTGACGAAAAGTCGATCGCCTGGAAAGTGGCTGAGCGGGCTCATGAAGAAGGTGCACGCTTTGCACTGTCAAACACGCTTTCGGCACAGCGTTTCGGCCAGATCGATGAGCTTGCTGAAAAATGCGGTTCCATTGTAATACCTGCCGATGCCACCAGTATAAAAGATATTGAAGAAGTATTCAGCAAATCCATGGAATTTTTGGGTGGTAAAGTCGATTTTGTGCTCCATTCCATCGGTATGTCGATGAACGTGAGAAAGAAAAGGGTGTATAATGACCTTGATTACAACTTTTTCCATAAGACCCTGGATATCTCGGCAGTTTCTTTCCATAAGATGCTGCAGGTAGCCAATAAACTGGATGCCATCAATGATTGGGGGTCTGTGGTCGCACTTTCCTATATCGCAGCACAACGTACACTTTATGCCTATAACGACATGGCCGATGCCAAATCTCTGCTGGAGTCTATTGCCAGGAGCTTTGGATATATCTATGGGCGTGAGAAAAAGATCAGGGTCAATACCATATCCCAATCCCCGACCATGACAACAGCCGGTAGCGGCGTACGTGTTATGGGTGGCTTGATGGACTTCACCGACCGCATGTCGCCTCTGGGAAATGCCGATGCCCTCGAATGTGCGAATTTCTGCATCACCCTCTTTTCCGATCTTACCAGGAAGATCACCATGCAAAACATCTATCATGATGGCGGCTTCTCCAATATGGGCATGAGCCAGAAGGCTATGGCCATGTATAATAAGAGTTTTAATTGTGATTGTACTGATGAAGAAGACGAGTAGAGTGCCGAGTGCCGAGTGCCTGGATTTTGGAATTTCTTTCGGATTTCGGATTTAGACCTTAGAAATTATCTCATTTTTTCCTATCTTGGCTGCAAATATTCACTTTAGTTAAATTTATTTATAAACTGCATTAAATCAGAATATATGATAGGCTTCGAACTGGAAAAAAAACATCTAGAGATCATTGAAAAATATAAGGACTTCACCGATCGCTGGATCATTCCTCAACGCATGAAATGGGATGAGATATCCGAATTCCCATGGGAGATCGTGAAAGCAGCTTATGATGAAAAGATCATCAACGGCTCACTTCCCGTTGAATATGGCGGAAACGGATTCTCGATCTTTGAGAGTGCACTGGTCTCTGAAGAATTTGGTTATGGTTGTACCGGTATCGGGATATGCATTGATGCCAGCATCCTTGCCCTTACACCGACCTTCCTTGCCGCAACTGAAGAGCAAAAGAAAAAGATCTACGGGGAGATGTATGAGAAAAAGGCGGTTGCTGCCTATGCCCTTACCGAACCCAATGCAGGATCTGATGTACAGGGTATTCAATCCACTGCCATCAAGAAAGGTGACAAATACATATTAAACGGCCATAAACGTTTTATTACCAATGCAGAAGTAGCTGAGTTCATCACTGTTTTTGCCATGACTGATCCCGACAGGGGGTCCAGGAGCCTGTCGGCATTTATCATCCGGGCCGATCTGCCGGGCATCGAAATACTGCCA
>JAGLEK010000255.1 GCA_023145125.1 Bacteroidales bacterium
CATTGTAACTGCCTCCCCAGCCAAAGTTTAAATGGTAGTAATCATCTGTGTTATAGCCATCTGTAACAACATTGTGGCCTCCCGAGCCGGTGCTTACCAGCAAAGCCAGGTGAACCGGGATACCTTCCTTCATATTGTTTTTCATATGAGTGTAAAAAGAAGTATCAGAATCGTATATGAGAATAGCATCCTGAAATGCAAAACGCTCATAGGCTTCAAAGGCCTGGTTCACACCGAAGGTTCCGGAAACTTCAGATGTATAAACCTGTCTTGCTGCTACTCCGCAGGCGAAGACCAATGCCGCAACCTCATTTTCATTTAAAGGGATGTAGGTGGGGAATTTAAGCGCCATAGAATCAAAATACTCGTTCAATCGCGGGAAGGAGGGGAAGTCCATCAACAGATGGTCATCATCGATCCAGTATTGCCTGCCGGCATAATTGTGGTAGTAATCATCATCGTCGCTGAACTGAGTACCGTTAAGGTTTTTCTGGTAATGAATGATCATGGCCAAAGCAACGGCCGGACATCCTGCCACACTCCTTGAGCCTGTGACATTGTCCATCGGACAAAATATATTATATGGCGATGATTGTTTCCAGTTTGTTTCCAGCCATCCACCTGTACTTGTGCTTCCTGCCGGTGGCCATTGCTCGAAGAAGGCCGAGGCACTGCCTCCCTCCAACAGTGATCGCCACTGCTGATGGTATTTTCCCTTTAAGGCAGAGCCTGATCCTTCCATCCATTCCAGCCTCGATCCGATATCCCCGGCAAGGATATCTTCCAGCGGATTAACATGATTGGGAGTATTTATGTAATTGTTTGTGAATGAATATGCAAGAACGGGAGGAAGATGCCGGCTTGAAGCTAATATGATATAACCGGAAGGATTCAGGTCAAAACAATATGCCATAAGCAAACCCTCTCCATCCATGATATGTTGGGATCCGCTAATGGGAATATCATTATGAAGCCGGAGCCATTCTCCGGCAGCTTTCTCTGCCATGGAAAGGCTTACGTCCTGGGCACCGGCATACCTGAAGCAGAACGCTGCTAGTAAACAAATGGTTATGAGGCTGATCTTTTTCATACTTAATAATTTATTGGTTTTACAAGCTTAATAGCTAAAATTGGAAACGGTTTTGTTACAAATGGTCTTAAAGTTACAATACTTGCATCTGCTTTCATCTTCAGTTTGTGCAAATGGTATGTCAGGGTCAACGATCTCCATCAGCAGGCCCATCAGATGATCTTCAAACTCTTCCAG
>JAGLEK010000256.1 GCA_023145125.1 Bacteroidales bacterium
CCTCTCTCTTCTTCTAAGCTTCTTGCTTCTTTCCTAACAACACATCTTCGATCACTTCCTTGAAAGTTTCTTTTGGAAGCGCTCCCTGTGCCATCTGTGGCTGTCCGTCTTTGGGGCAGAAGAGGATGGAGGGGATGCTGCGGATGCCAAAAGCACCGGCAAGTTCACGTTCCACCTCGGTATCGATCTTATAGATATTGATCTTTCCCTTGTACTCTTCAGAGAGGCCTTCAAGGATGGGGGCAACCATTTTACAAGGCTGGCACCAGTCAGCATAGAAATCTATTATACAAGGCAATTCGCCTTCAAATTTCCACTCTTTGTTCTTTTCGAAATTAAATACCTTTTCAAGAAAGGTTTCTTTTGTTAAAAATTCCATTGTTTTATCCTTTTATTAATTGTTTTCATTGTTTTGATTATCAGCGGGAGATTTCAATAAGAAATCATCAATCACGCTCTTAAATGTTTCTTTCGGAAGTGCACCGGTCGACATCTGAGGCTGGCCTTTCATAGGAATGAAAAGTACGGCCGGGATACTCCTGATCCCAAACACAGATGCAAGTTCGCGTTCAACCTGGGTGTCTACTTTATATATATAGATCTGTCCTTTGTATTCTTCTGCCAGCTCATCCATAATAGGAGCTATCAGCTTACAGGGCTTGCACCAGTCGGCATAAAAGTCAATAATGGCAGGCTTGTCGCCAAGGTATACCCATTGCTCTTTGTTCATCTCAAAATCCATCACCTGCTTTAGGAACATCTCTTTGTTCATATGAATGGTCTTGCCTTCTTCAGCTTCATGCTTTTCAGCAGGTGTGCTCTGTTTATCCTGCGCCTTGGTTTCTGTTGAATTGCTACAGCTAACTGCCAGGACAACTCCGAGTAGTAATAATATCGTTCTGAAGTTTTTCATAATGTTATGTACATATTTAGATAATTTGCAAATATACTGATAAATATTGAATCGCATTAATATCACTTTTACTATCTTTGTCAAAAATTGTTCCAAAAAGAAATTTGGCAGGTATCTCATGAAAAAGCTGTTTTCAAATATCAATCCGAAGCACTTTCAAAATGATTATGAAACGGAAGAACAATGCCTTGCATATCTTTCAGATGTGAAATGGAAAAAGGGCTATGTTTGCCGGAAATGCGGGAATACCAACTATTGTAGTGGCAAGAAACCCTATTCCCGGAGGTGTACAAGATGTAAAAGTGAGGAGTCAGCTACAGCGCATACCGTTTTTCACGGTTGTAAATTTCCCCTGCCCTCTGCATTCCAAATGATGTACCAGGTATGTAAAAAACCTGACATCTCGTCCTATGAACTGTCACGATTGCTTAAAACAAGGCAAATGACGTGCTGGAAGTTTAAGACGAAGCTGATAGAGTGTTTGGAGGAGAATGAGGGGCTGTTGCTGGATACTTGATACT
>JAGLEK010000257.1 GCA_023145125.1 Bacteroidales bacterium
CATACATCACAACTTCGTGATCACAACCTCCTACAGGAGGAATAGTATATGCCAGTGTTCCTATACCAAGGTTACTGATAGTGGTTTCCCATGCATACTGTGTGTCTGTCCATACCCATGCTTCATGGAAATCAGGATTGACCATGATTACAGGCAGATCCCAATCTACACATGCTTCATCTGAAGGTACAGAAGTTCCTTCATCGTAGAATGTTTGTACGGTATAGCAATATGTGCCATAGTCAGGAAGGTCTTCCTGGTATGTTGTAGTAACAGATGTTCCTACAGGCACGCCGTCTCTCTTAACAATAAAGAACTGGAATGTCAGATCTGTAGCCCATAACCAATTGAGCTCAACAGTACCAATGATATCGTCGATAAGTGTGACGGTAAGGTCTGTTGGCGGTACCATTGGATCACCAGCGATGATCATAGTACAAGGAATGGTAATGGTTCCAACGTTAGGATCCTGTGATGAGAATACAAGGTCAGCAGTGTAAACCTCCCCTGCCAGGGTACCCTGTGCATCAAAGTTGGTAGGTACATTGTCGAGTCCGCCCATTGGGGGAACAATGTTAGTATAATAATCAAGTGTCAGCCATGCGCCGGCACCGCCGCCAGAACCAGGAAATCCAAAGGCAGCACATTGTCCACCTGGTAAACCTGACAGGTAAGATGTGGCACCCGTTAATGGATCCATAACACGAAGTTCAGGACCTGTAGCAGAGTTATAGGCAGAAAGATAAATTAATCCATCGGCGGGGTTATAGTTACCACCCTGGCCATAATTGGCATTAAATCCAAGTGAACCAAGAAGTGTAGCAACACCGGTTGATTTATCAATTGTATAAGTGTTATCGTTAACAATACACCAGCCATACATTACTCCGGCATCATCTATCGCAATATCGATAAGGGCGGGAGCATTTGTAATACTGGCACCGATCGTTGTAATGGCACCTGTAGCAACATCCAAAGTTCCGATATATGATGCAGAAACGTTGGTTCCGCAAACATATATTGTTCCGTCTGTCCTGTCGGTAGCCATACCTGAGACAGCGTAAGGAGCTCCGCTGAAACCTCCAATCAAGGTTCCACCACCGGTTGCAACATCAACACTGTACAAATTAGCTCCCCAGTCACCACCAACATACATAATGTCCGTAACGCCATTTTCGAAGTCACCGGTACAAGGATCAGTTACTGTACCACCAATATCAATAGTGCTATAACCAACCATTTCCATCACGTACAGATGGTCATTTGCAGGACAGCCAAGCCAACCTTCGCCATCTCCTAAAATACCATCAAGACTGCCAGGCTGGGCCTGTCCGCTTGGTGTATTTGGAGCAGCCAGAGTAGATGTAGCTTCACTGCTGGTTGGAATTGTACCTGTAAATGCAGGAATATGAATTGTTGTAGTAGGTTCGTCAGTTACAGGATAAATAACCTCTGCAGTCCAGGTCAGGGGACCATCACCGCTATTCAAAATACCAGTTTGTGTAGTAAAGTATTCTTCCGGGTTGAGTGTATAAGTGTGGAAGGTAGGTGAAATGATCATGGTAGGTGCGGTCAGGATGATATCCTGGTATGTTCTAACTCCGGAAAAAACAGGTACACCAGGATAGATTGCCAGGTTATAACCTGCTTTCCAGCCATACATGTCAACAATACCTGAGCCGACCGGCACAGGAGTGAGGAGGTAATACCCTGTATTATCACTTGTTGCCATTAAAGGACTACCATCAATACCAACAGTAGCGCCGGCAATGCTCAAACCACCGCCATTCATAACATATCCTTCAATTTCAGCAGGTGCTGTAAGTGGATTGAAGTAGAACCTCGCGTTATCAAATTCAGTAGAGGATCCATCATAGTTAGGTGGAGTTTCTGAATCAGCATAACCATACAGTGTACGTGTTACCGCACCTGCGGTTTTATAGGTCCTGTAATAGGTGCTGGTATAGTAGCCATTATCACCCCAGAGTACTTCAACGATCAGGTTACTGGTTCCAAAAAAATTGAAATCAGTAACATCAATCTTATTCCAGCCTGTTGAAGTTGCTGGAATATATGTACCGGCAAAGAAGACTTGTGTAGCAGCACTCATATCGACAAAAGCGCCCGGAGTGAGTGAAGTGGCAGTAGTTTCCAACACTTTAATGGAAACATTGCTTAAGGAGTTACCGCCGGAGATCCTTTCAAAATTCCATCCCAGTTCGGAAATTTCCTTCCCGCCACCAATTTCAGAGGCAAGATAGAGGGTCTGTGTACGGCAGTTTTCCCAGTAATTACCCCAGGGGGTATAATACATAGGATAGTTACCATAACCTCCACCGGTTCCTATTTCAACAAAAGATTCTCCATAGAGACCCCATGCAAAATCCTTTGTTTCACCCCAGATAGCATTACAACTTGTCCAGGTAGTAGCACCGGTACCAAAACCATCTAGCGGATTACGCCAATACGCCATATTGTCGTATTGTGTAAGGTTTTTAGTCCAGAACCACTGGCCATATGATACATATGGTGCAGCATCCTGGACAGAAACCCAGTAAGTGCCACCTGTCAATATAATTCCACCGGGAATGGTTATATCCAAAGTCCCGGAAATGTCGGTTGCAGCAATTCCCATAAATGATTGCAGGGCGGTTGCGTTAGGCATACCGCCGGCATCGGCATAGAATTGCACGTTGACGACATTAAATGGCCCCGGTGATCCGGAACCAATGGCAGTTATAGATTGGATGTCCCAGTATACACCGGGAGGGACGACAAAATCATCCGCTCCCTGGCAATCGTAGATGTCATAAGACGCCTCGAAGTCCTGAGAAGCCCAACCATTAGCATCCGGATCAAGCTGGTCGACCAATATACGCGTTGCATCCTGTGCATTGGTATACTGCCCACCAGGTCCGTTTACCTTTAACTGCGCAAAAAGCATAGTTGATGAGAGCAGCAAAGCCACCATCAACATACCAGTTTTAGTAAAATGTTTCATGGTAAGAGTTGTTTGGTTAATAAAATTATTTGTTAGCATTCTTTCATAGGTCCTTATAAATAATTTATAAAGTTACAAAAACATAATTTAATCACAAAAATCAAAATTTTAATAATTAATATAATTCAATTTCTCGCCTTAAGAATTTTGTAAATGATTGAAAATATACATGTTAAGAGTTCTTTATATTTGTTCTCTACGCAAAAGAAATTATTAAGTTACACATATTTTCTTCTATTCAAATGACAATTAAATTCCTTAGGTGTTACTTTTAGTTTTGCACCGGAATATTTTGCAATGTTTATGGGTCATTTTTTATCGTCCACCTCCTTTTTTCGTTTATACAATGAATTCATGGTAAAAATATCTTTTACTTTCACTGATAACAAATTGTTTAACAAATTGTTACAGCGGTTTTGGAAATCGTGGAAATTATATGGAAAAAGATCACCTGATCGCTTATCGGCCAGGGATATATCATCTATAGAATAAGAACCGTGATGCATAGAAAGCACCGGGGATGGATTTGTATGCCTTGCATATACTTCAGGAGCGGCAACTAAACGCCTGTTATCGTTACCTGCGTGGCTTACAGCAAGCATTGCACAGTACGCTGTTATTATCCCGGGGAATATTGAACCCAGGATCCTATCAAAAGCCCTATGTTGGTAATTGTTGTCCATAAAGCATTGAACAGTGCAAAAAATCTTAACTCATTTTTAATGAAATGCTTTACAAAAATATAAAACCACAACAAGATTCATAACCTTGCCAATCCAGGTTTAAATATCTATAAACCAGCTCATTATTCAAGTACGCAATTGTTTATTCCAGTATTCAAAAATTGCAAAACTTAACTCTTAGACAATTTTTGCGGAGAAATGGTTGCATGGGGGGGGAGGAAAAGTACTTGAAGTACTTGAAGTA
>JAGLEK010000258.1 GCA_023145125.1 Bacteroidales bacterium
CGGTGAGATGCTTGAATATGTAAAAGGAGGAATGAGCTTTAGTGATCCTGCATTTCTTCCCATGCTCAGGTATCTTCAGATCATCAACACAATAGGCATCTTTGTATTCCCACCACTGATCTTTGTCCTCCTGGTAAGCAAGCGCCCGGCACAATACCTGGCCATGAAACTCACACCAGCTTTTCTAAGCGTTGCAACAGGTGTGGCTGTGATCATAATCATACTTCCGTTTATTCACTGGCTTGTCGGAATTAATGAAATGATGTTCCTGCCGGAGTGGCTGTCAGGGGTTGAAGAATGGATGAAACGCAGTGAAGCTCAGGCGAAGGAATTAACAGAGATGTTCCTTGGAACAACAACTGCAAGCGGGCTCATGATCAACCTCTTGATGATCGCTGTCCTGCCGGCAATAGGGGAGGAATTCCTTTTCAGGGGTGTTTTATTGCGTTTATTCCGGGAATGGACAAAGAACCCGCATTACGCGGTTCTGATATCTGCTTTCTTATTTAGTGCCCTGCACCTGCAATTCTACGGTTTTCTTCCAAGGTTTGTACTGGGTATCATTCTCGGTTACCTTTTTGTATGGACCCGATCCATCTGGGTTCCGGTGCTGGTACATTTTGTGAACAATGGCATTGCAGTTGTTGCTGCATGGTACTTCGCAAGGGGAGATATTGAGCAGGATTTTGAGTCGATAGGTGAGGTAGATCAGCCGCTTATCATTGTTGCAAGCCTTGTGGCCGTATTGGTGATGATGCTGGGAATGCGTTTTTATGAGCACAAAAAAAAGGGAAGCACCATTGGCTGATGCTTCCCTTTTTATATGCTATTGAAAATCTAATAACTCAACTTGGCCACTTTCCTTGAGGAATAGTTGATCTTAAAAGCCCCAACTTTCCTGAGTTCCTGTTTAATGTCTGTAATAACCCCCATACGTGTAGCTTTATCAGCTTTAATGGAAGTTATAAGGAACCCACGATCTGCTTCATCTCTTGATTCTCTTTCGGAAGCGATAAACTCAGGGATCTCACTGGTGGATGCAAATGCATCATTCAGCTGTATCCTGGACTCGGTACCAAACTGTGTTTTCAAAGGAACCCCAACGTAGATATAACTGACCAGGGATTTCTTTTCCAGTTTCTGTACTTCTGAAGCTTCCGGAGGTTTCACCTGAACGATAAGCGTAATTTCACGCATGGTAGTAGTTACCATAAAGAAGAAAAGCAGCATGAAGATAATATCCGGGAGGGCCGAAGTATTGATCTTCTGCATGCCTGTTGATTTTTTCTTTTTAAAGCGGGCCATATTAATTTCCTCCTATATTTTCAGGTTCAGCTTCTGAGATAGCCATAGGAACTGCCTTTTTTACGGCTTTTCGATAATCCTCATTTAAAAGGTTTTTGAATTTGACCCCGTAAAATTGCAACGAGACCTCATCTCTGAGTTCAGCGAAAGCTGCGGTAAGTTCATTCTGGATCTTAATATACATTTCATAGGAAGTCCCCCGGTCATTCTTCAACGACACGACTCCTTTCGATACTTCTATCTCTCCGAGGTTCTCAATGAACTTTAATTCCTTCTCAGGAAGGTCTTCCCTGTTTGTGGGATTGGTCATAAAAGCCTTGACGTCATCTCTGAGCGTACTGATATCACTACGTTCGCCTTCCACCATAAGGCGGTCGGAACTGCTCACCAGCACTTTGAAAATATTCCTGTCATTGATGTCGAACTTAGTATCGTCTTCAACGGGTGGAGGCAGCTTCCTTGTGATCCCTGTATCAACGTCCATGGTAGTGGTTACCAGGAAAAATATCAATAGCAGGAAGGCTATATCCGCCATTGATCCGGCATTTATTTCAGGTACTTCTTTGGATGCCATAATAACACTTATTTAAAGATTCTTGAAATACTGGCGTAGATGATTGAAAGCACTGCCAAACTGGCAAGTATATAAGTGAAAATCAATCCGGCGCCAACATATTTAACTGTGTCAGCTGTTGTCTCAAGCTCTTCAAGCTGGAGTTCAGTAAAATTATTCTGCGACAGTGAATAGGCAATGATTGCAATAACCACCATAACTCCCAGTGAAATAAATATCTTAATAGAATTTTTGGGATTCATGATAAGAAACACAATAGGAAAGAGGATGACAATCACTGCCGTAAAGATCAGGAGAAAGTATCCCCAGTATATCACCATGTCGACAGAGACCACATTCACAAAGAAAAGGATCATCAGCAGTGCCGAAATTGCCAGGAGTACTCCCAGAAATATACGCAATATTTTTGATGCTAGAACAGTCATGGTTATTGTCTTTTATTTATTCTTTGAAAGAATATCAATGAATGAAATTGTGCTGTCTTCCATGGCATTTACAAGACTATCAACTTTTGAGATGATGTAGTTGTAAAAGATCTGGAGAATGATCGCAACGATCAAACCAAATACAGTTGTAAGCAGTGCCATTTTAATACCACCGGCAACAACAGCAGGAGAGATATCACCCACTGCTTCAATGTTATCGAAAGCAGAGATCATACCAATTACAGTACCCATAAACCCGAGCATCGGGGCAATGGCGATAAAGAGGGCAATCCATGAGAGGCCGCTTTCCAGCCTTCCCATAAGAACGCTTCCGTAAGCAACAATTGATTTTTCAACTTCAGCAAGACCATCCTCATACCTGAAAAGGCCCTGATAAAATATACTGGCAACAGGTCCGCGGGTATTCTTGCAAACTTCTTTTGCTGCCTCAACACCTCCGGTTTCAATGGCACTTTCAACTTTGTTGAGGAGTTTCTTGGTATTGGTTGTTGAGAGGTTCAGGTAAATGATCCTTTCAATACAAATTGCAAGCCCGAAGATCAGGGCAAGCAGTACAAAACTCATGAACATGGCATTACCTTGAATAAATTGTTCTTTCAGAACCTGGTGGAAGCCTTTTACTTCAACAGGTTCATCTTCGAAAGTCTGTAAAGGTGTTTCCGGTTGAGCAACAACAACAACAGTTGTATCAACAACGGTTGTATCAGCTGGTTCAGGAGTACCTTCAGCAGGATCCTGCGCAAAAGCTGTTGAAACTGTAAACACCAACATTCCTGCGATGGTCAGCAAAGCAATTAATTTTTTCATAGCCAATAATTGTTAAATTCTACGTTTTGAAAATTTTTGATAGTTATCTTTATTATTAATTTGTTTCCGTTCATACTTCAAGCGGAGAGAATGGGATTCGAACCCATGATGCGCTTTCGGCGCATACACGCTTTCCAAGCGTGCGCCTTCGACCACTCGGCCACCTCTCCTGTATCTTTCTAGGCCTAAGCCGAATCCAATTATCAGGCAGCTAAAGTAATAAAAAAATCATAAAAAGAGCAATTCTATTCTAAATTTTATGTCAGGTTTAATCCTTTGTATTTTGCATGACTACTGCAAAAACCGTGCAGAAAATAATTTCCATGCGATTTACCGGATTATTAGGTTGTCATACACTTAATTCGCCCCTCAGTGATGTTTGTATTGCCAACTTCAGCTTGCTGTTGGAATAGCCCTGCCCCAACAGGAACATGAGCTTGGTTACGGCGGCTTCGAGGGTCATATCGAGGGCACTTACCACGCCGGCTTCTGAAAGAGGTACGCTGGCCTGGTATTTTCCGTGCTCCACGGCACCTCCCTTGCATTGTGTAACATTCAGGATAAATAAACCATTGTCAATGGCACCCCTGAGGATCCGGATAAAAGATTCATCAGTATGCGTGTTCCCAGTTCCGTAAGTTTCAAGAATAACGGCCTTCAATCCATCAATGCCAAGGATGCTACTGACAACACTATCCCGGATGCCGGGAAAGAGCTTGAGGATCGCTACCGAAGTATCCAGGTGTTTGTGGACCTTTAATTTTTTAAAATTTGGTTTTCTGATGACGTTGTTATTATATTTAATGTAAACACCCACATTAGCAAGGACAGGATAATTTACCGACCTGAAAGCATCAAAGTTCTCTGCATTGTATTTGAAAGTCCTGTTGGCCCGATAAAGCTGGTTCTCAAAGTATATGCATACTTCCGGTACGATGGGTGTATCATCTTCATGATGGGAGGCGATTTCCACCGAGGTGATGAAATTTTCCTTACCATCGGTACGGTTGACACCCAGAGGTAATTGTGAACCGGTAAAGATGACCGGCTTGTTCAGGTTCTCCAGCATAAAGCTGAGTGCAGAAGCGGAATATGACATGGTATCCGATCCATGTAGTACGACGAAGCCATCAAAAGCTTCGTAATTTTCTTCTATGATGCCGGCAAGTTTTACCATTAAGGCAGGATCCATATTGGAGGAATCTACTGTTGGCTCAAAGGAGATATAACTGAGCTCATAATCACAATCATTCAACTCCGGGATCAGCTGCGACATATGTTCGAAATCAAGTGGTCTTAATGTCTTGCTTTCTTTGTCCATGATCATGCCGATGGTTCCGCCGGTGTAGATCACAAGTATCCTGTTCTTGTCTTCCATGGTCAGATGTTCAGGTTAAATAATGTACATGCGTTGCGTGTGGTGGTCTCCGCAACTTCTTTAGCAGTGGATCCCAGCACTTCAGCAAGCTTGTCGGCCACATGTATGATATATGCACTCTCATTCCGCTTGCCCCTGTGAGGCACTGGCGGAAGATAAGGGGCATCTGTTTCAAGGATGAGGTGTTCGGTGCCGAGTTCTGCAACCACATGGTCCAGCCCCGAATTCTTGTACGTGAGCACGCCCCCGATACCAAGCATGAACCCCAGTTTGATGGCACGCTCAGCCTCCTCCAGTTTGCCTGTAAAACAGTGGAAAACACCACGCAAACCGGAAATATCCCTGTTTTCGAGTACCCTGAAGATCTCTGTAAATGATTCCCGTGCATGGATCACCAGAGGGAGCCCATGCTCCAGGGCAAGGTCGATCTGCCGGTTGAAGGCCTCTACCTGCTCCCGGTAATATGTTTTATCCCAATACAGATCGATCCCTGTTTCTCCAACACCATAATATATCTGCTCATCGAGGAGCTTTTCCACCTGTGCCAGCTCATCATGGAAATTTTCTTTTACCGATGTCGGATGCAATCCCATTAAAGGAAAGCAATTCTCAGGAAAACGCTCACACAGGGCGTTCAGGCTACTGACTGAACCACTGTCGATATTTGGCAGAAACATATATTTCACACCGCTTGCAATAGCTCTTTCAACGGTGGCCTCCCGGTCATCATCAAAGGCATTCAGGTACAAATGGGTATGGGTGTCGATGAGGATCATGGGGCAAAAATAGTAAAAGGTTTTGGGTGTTGAGTGTTGGGTGTTGAGTTAATTTTCGATCTTCGATCCTCGATTTTCGATTTGCGATCTTTAAAATGCTGTAAAACCCTGTGTCCTTTGTGCCTCTGTGGCCAAAGAAACTATATGATTCTTTGTGCCTGGATCTTGGTGGTTAAGGCTACAAGCTGCTTTTTTACTATTTTTGAATGCTACAATCACCAGCTATTGAAAAAAATCCTCATCATACGCTTCAGTTCCATTGGCGACATCGTACTCACCACACCCATCATCCGTTGCCTGAAACAACAGCTGCCTGATGCAGAGATACACTTTCTTACCAAAGAGAAATTCTATCCTGTAATCAAAGCCAATCCTGACATCGACCATTTACATGTTTTTCAGGATGACCTTGCATCAGTTATCAGAACATTAAAGAAGCTGGACTTTAACTTTGTTGTTGACCTGCACAGGAACCTACGTTCCGTAAGGGTGAAAATGGCCTTGCAGAAACCATCAGGCACATTTAACAAACTCAATTTTAAGAAATGGCTGATCGTCAATTTTAAGATCAATAAACTTCCCGACAGGCATATCGTTGACAGATATTTTGAAGCAGTAAAAAAACTGGGTGTTGTAAATGACATGCAAGGCCTGGATTATTTTATACCTGAAGAAGACATATTGAATCCCGGTGACCTGCCTTTAACTCATCAGGAAGGTTATGTCGCATGGGTGATTGGCGGTATGCATTACACAAAAATGCTGCCCGGAGAAAAGATCATTGAGCTCTGTAGCATGATTAAAAAACCCATTGTTTTACTTGGTGGCCGGGAAGACTACGACATGGCAGAAGGTGTCAGGGAACACTGCCGGGACAAGGTGTATAATGCCTGTGGCCTCTATAACATTAACCAGTCTGCTTCGAT
>JAGLEK010000259.1 GCA_023145125.1 Bacteroidales bacterium
GGTGCTGAATTCTGCAGCCATTCCAGGTCAGTCAATTCTTCCGGCTTACCGGGAAGGCCCGCAAATGAGATTTTGTTGCCGGCACTAAAGACCAACTCACCGGTGGCTGTGCTGGTTGCCATATACTGATTACGGTAATTCCTGCCTCCATGCGGGCTTTTCATGCCGTCCAGGATACGTTCGCAGGAACCATCATTCATGTCGATGCGATAGACCGCCCCTTCATGAAAAAAAGTTGCCAGCAGCTTTGCCTTTTCATTGCAGTCGTATAGCACGGAATTGATAAATGCTGCACGCTGGGCTGTAGGCAGCGTTTGCTTTTCCGGATCACTGATAAACAAATAATCTTTCCCGGTTTCACGGAACCTACCGGCTTCCTTTACATCACGGGTCAGCAAGATATCCTTCCCGGTTTTTGCATTGTATCCTTTCTGAAACCCATGCTCCCAGGCAAACCATTCCCAGGTTTTCTGAAAGGTGGTGAGATCATATTCAAAGATGCAATCATAGCCGGATGAAGATACAAGTATACGGTCAGCCCCGTGGCGGTGGTTGAACTGAACCGTATGGATATAACTGAACCAGGGATTGTCGATACGCTCGATCCCTTCATTTCGTATTACATGTACCACATTCTCGGTAGAGACTGCGATCATATCCTTTGCCACATCGATCCCTCTGGGCTCAGTGAGGAAGCTGAGTATCTCATACTTGCTGATGACGCCATTTTCGATCTCAACATAAACCAGCCCGCCCTGTGCTGCCTCCCTGCGCTCCACACTTCCTATCCTGCTGTGCTTGCTTTGCCTTGACTGTAAATATCGGGCACGTATCTTTTGCAGATCGAAACTCTTAACTGTGACCAGGAATGCTTTGGGTGCATAAAAGGCACTGTCCTTCTTATATGTAGACAGATCAATGATCATAGTGTGATTTTATTCATGATCTCACTTATCTTCCGGGCTGATGACCTCCTGGAGTACTTATCAAGCATGCCGGTATCAAGTTTATCCAGCTTCCTGCCATTGCTCTTCCAGCTGAGGTATAATTGCATCAGCTTTTGTTTGAAAGCCTGCTTATCCTTGTAATCGAATATTTTCTCCCGGGCTGTATCCGCCAGTATTCCTGCGGCATCACCATCGACCGGGCCAACTGACAATACGGGTGTGCCGGAGGCAAGGTATTCAAAAAGCTTGCCGGTGATAATAAGTTTATTATTGCGTGATTGCGG
>JAGLEK010000026.1 GCA_023145125.1 Bacteroidales bacterium
CGGCCGCAACACCCCGGATATGTCGACAGGTCGATACGGTCCAACGACAGTAAGATCAGCAACCTCAAGGCCATGCTTCCGAATGGAACCGTAATGCAAGACTTCCGAAATGCCATCCTCAAACAAATAAAGGATGACTTTCCCGGAATAATTAATTATCAGTTTTCTACCGAAGATGACAGGAAGATCCGGGAGCTTGTGCAGCAAAAATATGGAAAGATGGATTGGAATTTCGGATATTCACCTTCCTATAAAGTTGAGAGGAAATTCTTTGTCGGAAACGACCAATTTGAGCTGATGCTGAAAACTGAGAAGGGGATTATAGCAGAAATGATCATCAGTGCAGATGGAGAAGAAGTACATAATGATATTTCACAAATGCTGATAAACAAGCTGCATCATCCCCATGTTATTAAAGATGTACTATTAAGCACTAAATTTGCACTACTAAAAAAGCAGATATCCCCGGATACATTCATTTCCGGTCTGTTTTAAGGCTTATTGCAACAACAAAAGAAGTAAATTTAACAGATTGTGAGATGGATATACGGCCCAGGGGTCAATATTAATGTGTTTTCAACTATAATTAATGGATCAACTCCCTGTTGAAATAATTAAGGAATTGAAAGAGCGGTTCGAAGGTGATATTTTTCACGACCGCTCGAGCCGCCTTCAATATGCTACCGATGCCTCTGCTTATCGTGAGGAGCCATTGCTGGTCACCCGGCCAAAGCACATCAATGATATCAGGGAGCTGGTTTTATTTGCACAAAAAAATAAATTATCGATTATTCCGCGTACGGCAGGCACCTCCCTTGCCGGACAGGTGGTTGGGAAAGGTATCATTGCCGATGTATCGAGGTATATGACCGATATCCTGGAAGTGAACCGGGAGGAAATGTGGGTCAGGGTGCAGCCCGGGGTTATCATGGATGAATTGAATATGGAGCTGGAGAAATACGGGCTCTTTTTTGGCCCTGAGACCTCCACCTCAAATCGATGCATGATCGGTGGCATGGTAGGCAACAATGCCTGCGGTGCGCATTCCCTCATCTATGGAAGTACGCGGGACCATACTCTTGCAGTGAAAGCCATCCTCAGTGATGGCTCAGAGGCAGAGTTCAGCACAGTAAGTACAGAAGACTTTGATTTAAAATGTTCTCCCGATACTCTTGAGGGCAGATTATACAGCAATATACGAGACATCCTTAGCGATCCCTCAAACCGGGAATCAATTCGTAATGAGTATCCTGATCCTGCCATCAAGAGAAGAAACACAGGCTATGCCATTGACCTTCTGCTTGACACGGCGCCATTTACAAAAGGCAGGGAGGACTTTAATTTCAGCAAGCTGATTGCAGGTTCTGAAGGAACCCTTGCCTTCATTACTGAGATCAAACTGAATCTCATCCCTCTTCCTCCCAAAGAAAAGGTACTCGTTTGCATTCATTGCAAAAGCCTTGAAGAGGCATTCCATGCCAACCTCATTGCCCTCAGATATAAGCCGGGAGCAGTGGAACTGATGGACAAAATGGTGTTGGACCTCACCAAAAGTAATCTGACGCAGAAGAAAAACCGCTTTTTTATCGAGGGGGACCCCGCCGCCATTCTTATTGTAGAATTTGCCCGGGAAAGCAGGGATGAAATCGATATGCTCACTAATGAATTGGAGCAGGCAATGCGTGAGGCAGGATATGGCTATCATTTTCCTTTGATCAGCGGTGATGATATTATTAAAGTGTGGGAACTGCGAAGGGCAGGCCTTGGTGTGCTTTCCAACATGCCGGGTGATGCCAAGCCGGTGGCTGTGGTCGAGGATACAGCTGTAAAGCCTGAAGACATGCCTGCCTACATGGCAGATTTTTCCCTGCTTCTGAAAAAGCATCAGCTGGAATGCGTTTACCATGCCCATATCGGCACCGGGGAGCTTCACCTGCGGCCAATTCTCGACCTGAAAAAGGAAAAGGACATTGCCCTGTTTAAAACTATTGCTGAAGAAACTGCCGAACTGGTAAAAAAATACCGGGGATCGCTCAGCGGGGAGCATGGTGACGGACGCCTGAGGGGAGCTTTCATACCACTGGTGCTGGGCCCCCATAATTATGAATTGCTTAAAGAGGTCAAGCAAGCCTGGGATCCTGAAAATGTTTTTAACCCGGGCAAGATAGTCGATACACCTGAAATGAATACCAGCCTTCGCTATCAGCCGGGCCAGGTAAACAGGGATATAGCCACCACCTTTGACTTTTCCCATGACATGGGTATCCTCAGGGCAACAGAAAAATGCAACGGCTCAGGCGATTGCAGAAAAACATCCATGACGGGCGGGACGATGTGCCCCAGCTATATGGCCAGCAGGGACGAGCAGAATACCACAAGAGCCAGGGCAAATATCCTTCGGGAATTCCTGACGAATTCGGAAAAGAAAAATCCATTCGACCACAA
>JAGLEK010000260.1 GCA_023145125.1 Bacteroidales bacterium
TTCGGGGACTCCCTGAACACAAAAAGCGATTCCCTCATTGGCATTATATATCTGTCTGAGTCGGAATCGATCATCAGTTTTGAGCAACCTGATAAATTCAAGGAAGAAATGATATCGGTGATGGTTAGTGGTGATAACCGGGGATTTGGTTTCAACTTCATCACCTTTTTCATGTCGAACTTTTATAACAACAAGATCATAATCCCGGTAGATATGGATAAAAAGGGCTTTATTTCGCCTATTGCCTCCAATGCCTTATTCTATTATCACTACCGGCTGGAAGGAAGATATTTTGAAGATGATTATATAGTAAACAAGATAAAGGTAATACCGAAACGAAAGATCGATCCTGTATTCAGCGGTTACATTTATATAATTGAGGATTCGTGGAGAATGCATAGCCTCGACATGAATATCGGCAAGGATGCCAATTTGCGCTTCATCGATTCGGTGAAAATTGCAAAAACCATGGTTCCGGTCAGCGATACTACCTGGATGCAGCTTACACAAAGGTTACAGTTTTATTTTTCTGTCAATATTTTTGGCAAACGCTTTGCCGGCAATGGAATCTTCCACTCACAGTTTACCGACTATATTTTCAATAATGATTTTGAGCGGAGGTATTTTGGCAACGAGATCGTAAAAGCCAATGAAGATGCCAATAAGAAGGATTCACTATACTGGGAAGAAAATCGCCCGATCCCGCTTACTGCTGAGGAAAAAAGAAACTACTTCAAAGAAGATAGCATACAGAAACTCCACAGTTCGAAAGAGTATCTTGATTCGATGGACCGTAAAAGCAATAAGATCAAATGGGGTGCACTTGTTTCGGGGTACAGCTATTACCGGCGACACGACAGTACCAGTTACAGTATCGGTTCACCGGTAACCACATTAAGTTTCAACACTGTGCAGGGCCTGAACCTTTATCTTCGCACTGGTTTTTCCAAAACATTCTCCAATAAGGACCGTTTGTGGATCAATCAGGTGGTTTCATATGGTTTCTCCAATTATCGCTGGGGGTACAGCCTGGCATCATCATACAGGTATAGCCAGAATAAATCGGCAAGGCTTGGCCTTTCCGGTGGAATAAAACCTGTGCAATACAATGCCCTGAACCCTATCTCACCCCTGGTAAATACATTGTACACATTGCTTGACGGCAATAACTACATGAAGTTATATGAGAAAAGCTGGATTGGCATAACTCATTCTTCCGAGCTTACAAATGGTCTATTTCTAAATGCCGGGCTGGAGTATGCCGGAAGGGCACCCCTGGTGAATACCACGAATTATTCCTGGGTTAAGAGCAGCAAGAACCGTTTTACCAGCAATGATCCGCAGGATCCGTTAAATGAAGGCCCTGCCTTCTCATGGAATAAATCATTTAAGATCTATGTCGGACTGAGGATAAGAATATTCCAGAAGTATATGTCCATACCTGAAAAATCCATCATAGGATCAAAGTATCCTGATCTCGTGATTGCCTATATTAAAGGGATTCCCGGATTTCTGGGCAGTGATGTGGATTATGATGTGCTGAAATTGAGTATTGAAGGAAACCAGAAGATAGGGGCTTTCGGCACCATGGAATACAGGGGATTGTATGGCACCTTCATTAATAACCGGGAAATGGAATTTATGGACTACCATCATTTCAATGGCAACCGTACCATCTTCGGCAAGTTCGGGCTAAATTCCTTTCAGCTGCTCGACTATTATTCACACTCAACAAATAAAAGCTATGTGGAGGCAACTGCCGAGCATCATTTCAATGGCTTTATATTCAACAAACTTCCGCTGATCCGCAAGGCTAAATGGAAAGCAGTCGTAGGTTTCAGGTACTTTACTTCTGAATTTAAAAACAATTATTTCGAGATCAGTGCCGGAATAGAGAATATATTCACATTCTTCCGGGTCGACTTTGTAGCAGGATATGATGCAGGAAAGAACGTAAGAACAGGGATCGTACTAGGTCTTAGTATAAATGATTAAAAGCGTTACTATTCCCTCTTATCAATAAAGTTGACAGCTTTCCGGTTATCTTCCGGGAACCGGATCTTTTCGATA
>JAGLEK010000261.1 GCA_023145125.1 Bacteroidales bacterium
TGCCGGCAGGCAGGGACAATGAATCAACTCCAATCCTATAACTCCAGATTCGTCATAACCTCAGTAACCCCAAACTCATATTCAGGGTACTGATAAACCGGCATGACCGCTTCGGACCTGGAAATGGAATAACCGTAGATTGATTCATATTCGGCAGGATCCTCACCCATGGCTTCCATCTGCTCGATATATTTCATAATGGACTTTGATTCCACGATGGTTACCTTGCCCATCTTCTTGATGATGGGGCTATGGCGGCGTGTCTGGTCATGATCAAACAAAAGCACCCTTTTCCCCCCTGGTGTAATTCCGATCGTTCTGAATGTAAGGCTTTTGCCTACGCCGGGCAGGTTTAAGACATTTCTGTCAAGAGCCAGGAAAGGAAGCTTAGCTTTCTTCATGATGTTTGCCAGGATAGCCTTGCTGTTTTCTGCATTAAGGCCAATATTAGCAATGTCATCGAGAAATTCATCAGGCAGTGTGCCAAGGACCTTCTCCTGCATTTGCTCCTGTACTGCACGTTCATTGGTGGCAAAGTTTGCTGAATTTTCCTTGAACCCTTTAACAGTAAAGGTATAATATGTAAGCACGCCCAGCTCATTCAACACCTTCCGTAGCTTGTTGGTGTGCCCTCTTTTCGAAGCCCCGGCAGTGAATACCAGCTGGTTGGTCACGATCCATCCGGCCGACTGCATGCGTTCAATGGCTCTTCTGGATTCAGGAGTAACCTCCATAGCAGTTTCGAAATGTGTTTGTATCACGAACTGCGTCATGCCGATCTTCAGGGCCTTCTTTTTGAAGTCCCGGAGCACTGAACCAAGGTCTTTTGAAACACGATACGGAAGGTATGCAATAAGGCGGGTGCCTAATCTTACCCTTCGCATTTCTGCATATTTTTCGCCATCAGGACGTTGATTATTATCCTCTATCTTCTTTACAGCCATGTTATAAACTGCATCCAGTACCACTTCCAGTGATTTGTCGGAAGCCATAAGGGCATCGCCTCCCGTGATAAGGATATCACGCAGTTGCGAATCATTCCTGAAGTATTCCATGAATTGCTCCAGGCGTTCAGGCCAGCTTGTTTTAGGCTTCAGGCGGTTCAGGTCAAAATTAAGGTGCCCGCGCTGGAAGTCGTACATGCGCTGACAGGAAGAACACAGTCCTGCACAGGCCCTGCCCATATTGTTGGGGATAATGATCGCAACCTCAGGATACCTCCTGTGTGTGGAATGGCTGGAAGGGAGTATCCATCCTGCGGCATTGGGCTTGCCGGGCTCCACAATGTCTTCTTTTTCCCAGGCTACGATATGCCCGAATTCCTCAACGAGTTCCTTGCTGTAAAAAACATATTCCCGGATGGCCTCATCGGCACCCTTGAGGTGTTTTTCCGGATCGACCATCAGCAGGGAAAGGTAATATGGATTGACAAAGGTCGGGATTCCTGCCACTTTGGCTCTACGCAATTGCCTGATCCTTTTCTTTGCAAGTGAATGGTCAAGCATCTCGATCAGGACTTCCGGGTCCCGGATGGCAAAGCGCAGGTGAAACAGCCTTGTTTGCCACCATTTCCGCATAGCGGAATACTTATCGTGCTTCGACATGCCGGGCTCGAAAAAGAATTTTGCATCTTTGATCCGCCCTTTATCCATCATGTCAATAAACTTGTGGATGATCCTGTCCCGGTTATCCTTCCGGATGGCCACGATCTCAGGGTCAAGCCCGGATGGATGCCTGTCGATCCATTCCATAACCTTTTCTTTCGTTGGAACACTTTTCTTCAGCTTTCCGCTGAACTGGCGAAAAAGCATGATCATGTCCATAACAAAATCAACCCTGAACTCATATTCACCGGTCTTAACGGCCTCATATATCTGACCAAAGGGATCGGAGATCACCTCCTTTATACTGAGGCTGGGATCCTGCACTTTGATGCCGGCATGATCAAGGTAATCCATCATCCGCAGGGCAGCAACATCTTTCCAATTCAATTTACTGAAATCATGGCGCCTGAGCTCGCCTGATTCGCAACACTTATTGAGGTGGGGCCGTTCTTTAGAGTAATTTTCTACCCATTGCCTGACAGCAACCTTAAAAGCATCGCCTGAATCAGACTGCTGAATGCTTTCGCGTAAAAACTTGTTCTCTGCAAGTAGCAGATCGAGTAAAGCCTGTAGTTTGTTCAAAGTCATATCAGATACCTTTGCAATTCACCCATCAAAAACTAAACAAATAACATTGCTGTTTGTTATATCAGATATTTTGTACACCGAAGCTTTAGCATAGGTGTACTGGATGAAAAAAAAACGAATTCGTCAGATTTACAAGTGTAAATCAATCGGTTAGAGTTATTTTTTGATCGGTATTGCAAATATAAGCATTTTTGAGATATTATCCACCGGAAGG
>JAGLEK010000262.1 GCA_023145125.1 Bacteroidales bacterium
CAGCTAAAATAAAAAAACATAGGGAGGTCTTAAAATGTAATTCTTTGTATATTTACTGTAAATAATCATTCTAAATAATTTTTGTGGAAATATATCTGCTGAATATCTCATTTGATTTTGAATATCTGCCCCTGCTGATAGTGGTTGCGATCGCATGGTTTGTACCAATGTTGCTTTCTGTATTAAGATTGCAAAGGATCCCTGCTGTGATTGTGGAGATTGTGGTTGGTTTTTTCATTGGCCGCTACCTGCTTATGAATGTTGGCAGTGGAAGCATGGAAATACTCGAATTCCTTGCGCTCACAGGCTTTATCTTCCTGATGTTCCTGAGCGGCCTGGAGATTAATACCGACCAGATCGTTGCTGCATTTCCTAGGAGGAAGTTGACTTTGCCGAGGTTTCTTAAAAATCCACTTTTGGTCGGGTTGGTGTTTTTTATCTTAACGCTCACACTTTCTTATGCGGGAGCAACAGCCCTGTCGGCTGTAGTGTATATCCCGAATATCTGGTACTTCTCTTTGATCATGGTGACCACTTCTGTCGGAATAATTTTTCCCGTTTTGAAGAACCGGGGTGAAACTTTAGGACATTTCGGGCAAATGCTTATCATGGCTGCTGCAGTGGCTGATATCCTGAGTATTCTTTTATTCACTTTTACGGCATTTATCATCAGCAGGGGATTTCAGCCTGAGCTCTTGTTCGTATTTGTATTATTTCTTCTTGTTTATGTATTTTATGTTCTTGGCAGGAGGCTGGAGGCAACAATCTTTCGCAGGATCACTTTTCAACTTTCTCATGCGGCCTCACAGATCAGTGTCAGAGGCACATTACTGTTGATACTTGTTTTTGTTGTCCTGGCACAGATCCTGGGCGAGGAGGTTATCCTTTTAGGAGCATTCCTGAGTGGATTATTGCTTTCTTTCTTTCTTCACAAGGAAAGATCACTGTTAATGATAAAGCTGGATGGTATGGGCTTTGGGTTTTTTATACCGGTCTTCTTTATCATGGTTGGTGTGAAATTTAATCCGGC
>JAGLEK010000263.1 GCA_023145125.1 Bacteroidales bacterium
CAGCCCGGAACAATAACTTTCTCAAGAAATATGAGGAAAAGAAAAATATAATTTTGGAGTTGAAGTATGACCTTGATTCGGCCTATGTGGCTTCTGATATCTGCCAGCATCTGCCGATGAGGATGACAAAAAGCTCAAAATATGTGAATGGGATTGAGCTATTCAACCCGCATTTACCAACATAAAACGCATGCATCATGTATAAAAATAAAACAGTTGCGGTTGTTGTACCTTGTTATAATGAAGAAGCTCAAATCAGTATGGTCATTGACACCATGCCTGAGTTTGTAGATAAGATCGTAATTGTGAATGACCTGTCGAAAGATAAAACATCACAGGTAGTTACAGAATACATAAATAAATTTCCTGAGGTTCATATTCCTGCCCGCGATTATGATACAAAATCTAAGATCAATAATATCTACATGACCGCAGAGCAGGTTCTCGACAGGAAGAACAAAGAGGAAATCAAGTTTTTCACTCCCCACGAGGTAGTTAATGAAAAGCCTGAACATGACCGGGTGATCCTGATCAACCACCTGGAAAACGGTGGTGTGGGTGCAGCCATTGCCACAGGTTATAAGTGGTGCAAGGATTACGACATTGACTGCTCGGCTGTAATGGCAGGTGATGGCCAGATGGATCCGGCGGAGCTTGAGTCTATCTGCAAGCCGGTGATAGAAGATGGTATCGATTATGTAAAAGGAAACCGTTTGATCCACCGCAGCTCCTGGTTCGTAATCCCAAAAACACGCTATTTTGGCAACTCTATACTGTCAATCTTAACTAAGATCGCTTCCGGGTACTGGCATGTATCAGATACACAAACCGGCTATACTGCCATATCGAAAAGTGCGATCAATTCCATAAAACTCTATGATATTTATAAAAGGTACGGCATGCCTAACGACATGTTGGTGAAACTTAACATCACATTTTGCACACTGAAAGAAATCGAGATCAAGCCTGTATATAACGTAGGTGAACAATCGAAGATGAAAGTCACCAAGGTGATACTGCCGATCATGTGGTTACTTTGTAAATCATTCTTTAAGCGAATGTGGATTAAATACCTCTTCCGTGATTTCCACCCCTTGTTCCTGCTATATCATATGGGCATTTTTCTTTTTCTGGCAGCAATTCCATTTCTGATCGATATCCTGATGAATGCCTTCCAGATAGGGTCGGCTACATCATTCCAGACAATGATCATTTTCATCTTTCTGATCATTTCAGGATCGCAATCCCTGTTTTTTGCAATGTGGATGGATATCCAGGATAATGAGCGCCTGTATAAGTAGATCAGGAGCGTAAGCTGAATTTATTCAATACCAGGGAAAGCAGAAATATAAAGATCTCACCGGAGATAAACCACAGCCGTGACAAAACAGCGATGGTTGTTGCCGTCTCAAGCTCCATTCCTGTCATCACCATAAAGCCTGTCATGATCCCTTCCCTTACTCCAATCCCTCCGGGTGTGATCAGAGCCAGCACTCCGAGAGAGATGCTTAGAGGCCAGGCAAAGACAATGCTAAAGGAAAAATCTATGCCGAAGGCAAGAACAAAAAGATAAAAGGCTATGATCCAAAGGATCCAGTATGATAACACATAAATAATCAGAGGCGCTACCTCCCTGAAGGTGACAAGCGGAATATCCAGTTTCTTCCTGAATACCCTGGAAATAATACTTATTACGAACTGATGAAATCTTCTTGAATAAAGCAGGAATGTAAAAAATATGGTAAGTACAAGCACCAGGATAACAAAACTGTTGAAAGGATAATAATAAAGCATGGGGCCGACGCCTATGATCAGGCCAAGCCAGACATAGATCAATTGCTCCTTGAGGGAAATATAGCTGGCGTCACGCACAGAATGTTGATCCATAGACACAAAGGAGGCCCGGCCAAGGATCACCCATACCTTACCGGGAATATACTTGGCAAATATCGAAAGCCCATGCGATATCAGTGAAAGCTTTTTAGTAACGTGTATGCCATGGGTACTAAGGGCTTTCCACCAGCTGACAGTGCTCATGACAAAGCCGGCCCACAGGAATACCGTTGAGACAGCCAACCAGTAATAATTGAAGCTGATATCCTGAATCTGAATGAAATCAAAGCGATACAGGTAATAAACAGCAAATGCCAGCGACAGGTACAATAATATTCGAAAGTATATTTTCATTAAACCTAAGGAGTCTAATAGAATTCTATTTGCAGATCATCGACAATAACCTCACGTTTTCCCGTGTACCAGATATACACCTTTAATATATCGTCGGGGGATCTCACATCAGCGACTTCTGTTATCATTTCTATTTTATTCCAGGCATCAGTTTCAATATTTTCTACCTGGGAGTCGATGGCCTGGTAATGATATGCCCCATGTTCATTCTCAATGGAGGAAACAATATGAAAACTGTTCACAACAGCAGGTGCCGGCACAAATACCCAGGCCGATGCCCTGAACAACACCCTGGTGGTATCCATCAGGCTCCTGATCTCTGTTTTTAAACCCGGACTGTATGGGTTTCTGCTTGTAAGCCTGATGGACGTATTACCGGAGTGAGTGTTGTCATGGTCAATAAAATACTCATTCACCCCGATCAAATCGCCTTCAAAACTATCATTGTAAATATTATTTGTTTGAAGATCCTTGAATTTGCCTTCCAGGATAGCCTGCTCTTCTTTCTGTGCCTGGATCTTTGCTTCACGCCATAAGAGGCCGAAGTACGATTCATCTGTTTTCAGGAATACCTTCCAATACATCTCTTCATTCATATCCCAATACAAAATCCAGTTTTTATACTGATACACCTGAACCATATTTAACCAGATCACAAATGGGGTGATCACATAGATCATGTATCTGAAGATCTTGTATTTAGCATCTTTCAGGGCAAGACCAAAAAGCAATGCAAAAACAATGTAATGATCGAGAAAAGCCCTGTGCCCATAACTCATACCATACCACCAACTCCACCACGACGAAATAATATACGTAACAAGAAGGATGTATGCAAAGAGTGTTATTGCCTGATACTTACTCTTTCTGAAAAGATAAATAAACCCAAACAGTGAAAAGATCAGAACGGGTGTGTACAGGAACAACCCTTTTTTATAACTGAACAATACACCAAGAATATGAGGATCGGTGAAATTAAACCCGACACCGGTGTAAGTCCAGATGAAGAACTCCCCTACCTGGGCAAAATACAAAAGCGGCTGAACGGACACAACCAATCCGAATATGATCACGCCAACGATCAATTGCCGGTATGCCCTGAACAGCCCTATGAAACTTTCTTTGAGTGATGTCCAACTGCCTGCAAGAAATGGCAAAGCGGCCAGCACCATCATGTTGGTCGGCCGGATAAGCACAATCAGGCCTAATAGAAAAAACGTAAGGTACAAATGCTTTGCACGGCTGTCTTGAATATACCTCTTTGCATAATAGAAAAACAGGGTGATGACTGAAAATGAATATATATGGGTGAAGCTGGCATCGACTGTGGTATAAAAATAGATCGGAGTGGCAAAAGTGATCAATACCTGGACTAAAATGATATGATATTTTTTGACAGAATATAATTCAAGAAATTTCTTTATTCCCCACAAGGCCAGGAAGAGGTAGAACACCGCAGCAAAGCCGACAGCATACTGATACAGGGGTGCGTATCCATCGGTAGGATATCCCATTACCATGCTGCCTGCATGCGCTGCCAGGAAGAAAGGCAAAAGCAACACAGCAAGACCCGCGAAGGTGATATTTGCCACATCACCATTTATATCACTCTTAAAATGAAAGTAGCTTTCCGGCGCATAATATTTCCCCTCATATTCATCAACAAAATTATAATCGAGATCCTGGTAGATAAAAATTGCTGTTAGGTATGCATAATAGCCTTTCCCGTCGCTATTAATATAGTTTCCGTTATAACGCCCATGCTGCCAGGAGTAGAATAAAACGAGGGCTGCAATAAGAAATGTGGCATATTTCACAATAACGCCATTAAAAACATTGCCGGTTATCTTTTTCCAATCTTGCATAAAAGAAATTGTCAAAATGTTAATTGATTCTTTGTCTGTATATCAGGGCCGGGTTATAAAAATGTTTTCCTGCTCCAGATATTATATTTGAGTATGCACCAGATCGCCCTGAATCCGTCTTTAGCCCCGATCTTTTTCCCTTCATCATATGTCCTTCCATAGTAGGAGATCCCTACTTCATATATCCTGACACCGGGAATACGGGAGATCTTGGCCGTCACCTCAGGTTCAAAGCCAAAACGCTTCTCCTTAAAATATATCTTCTTGATATATTCTGCCCTGAACAGTTTATAGCATGTTTCCATGTCGGAAAGGTTCAGGTTGGTAAACATATTCGACAGAAATGTGAGGAACTTGTTCCCGAGTGAATGCCAGAAGAACAGTATCCTGTGCGGGGTTCCTCCCATAAACCGGGAACCGTATACCACATCTGCATGGCCGTCTATCACAGGCCTCAGGAGTACGTTATATTCCTCGGGGTCGTATTCCAG
>JAGLEK010000264.1 GCA_023145125.1 Bacteroidales bacterium
GCAGGCAACACCTGGATAATGACAGAAAACGGCCTCAGGGACCCTGACGAGGAAAGCTTTATCAGCCCAACAATTTACCGGGCAAAGCAGAGTTCATCAAGTGGTATGATCAGACCCATTGTGATGCGGATCGTTGGATTGGTGTGGTAAGAAACCTCGACGATTTTATATTAGGGTTGCCAACCTTATTAGGGTTGGCAACCCTTTTTTGGTTTTCAACCTTTTTGCCTTAAATTTGTTACAGTTATAGCAACAATAATATCATGCCAGCAGAGAAAACCAAAATACAGGGGATAAGCCTGACGAAAGAAGAGATCCTAAACGACTACAGGATAGCCAATGAAAGCAGGCAGGCCAGCATCCTGGGCCGCCGGGAAGTGCTTTCAGGGAAGGCCAAATTCGGCATTTTCGGAGACGGCAAGGAAGTGCCGCAGCTTGCAATGGCCAGGGCCTTTAAAGACGGCGACTGGCGATCAGGGTATTACCGCGACCAGACATTCATGCTGGCAACAGGCATGATGAACCTCGAGGAGCTCTTCTCACAGCTGTATGGCGATACTGACGTGGCAGCCAACCCCGGCACGGGCGGACGAATGATGAACAATCATTTTGCTACGCAATGCCTGGATGAGCATGGTGAATGGCTTGACCTTACCAGGCGAAAGAATTCTTCGGCCGATATCTCCCCCACTGCCGGACAAATGCCACGCCTGCTGGGATTGGCAATGGCATCGAAGCATTTCAGACTGAACAAAGAGCTTAAGGAATTCGGCAAATTCTCTGATAAGGGTAATGAGGTTGCCTTTGGCACCATTGGAGATGCAAGCACCTCAGAAGGAGTATTCTGGGAAACCATTAATGCAGCCGGTGTAATGCAGATACCCATGGCGATATCAATCTGGGATGATGGCTGGGGAATTTCTGTCCCAACGGAATATCAAACCATTAAAAACAGCATTTCAGAAGCGCTCAGGGGATTTGAAAAGTCTAAAGACAGTAATGGATACCGTATATACAAAGTTAAAGGCTGGGATTACCCGGCACTCTGCCAAATATATGATGAAGGCATTGCCCTGTGTCGTAAGGAGCACGTTCCTGCCATATTCCACATTGAAG
>JAGLEK010000265.1 GCA_023145125.1 Bacteroidales bacterium
GCCGGAAGTCCGGAGCTGCTTGATTTTTATATCACATGCACCACTGATGACTGGGAAATGATCAAGGTAATAGTTACTTATCCGGGTGGTCTTGGAAATGAGACGTATACCGGAAATGGTACGATTATGACCGCAGGAGCACCGTTTACATTTTCAAATTATTTTGTAAAACTGGGAGGTACCTGGACTTTCGCTATCACCGGTAATATCAAATCCGGGAATTGTGTAGGTAAAAGCTTCACTGTTTACGTTTCAATGCAGGTAACAGGTAAGTAATCCCGCCATAGGCGAAGAATAAGTTGAATTAGTTGAATTGGTTGAATTAGTTGTTTAACCAGTTCAACCAATTCAACCAATTCAACCAGCCTTCCTACTGAAGACCCCTGAAGTATTCCAGGGTAAATATCGCATCAAGCTGCTGATAAAAGTTTATTAAGACAGCGGTTTTCTTCTGCACTGCTTCATTATTCTTATATGCATCCCAAAAACCGGCATTGCCGAGAAAAATGAATTCTGCATAACAATTAAAGTCTTCTTCAACAGAAGCAAGCGAATACTCATTTAAGAAGCCATCCGCAAACAGGGCTGAATCCAGCCTGAGACTTGTTTTTTCCGTGCTGAGTGCTGCAACACCCCCTTTTCCATATGTAAAATCCGGAGGATTGGCTGCAAGCCAGGCTTCTTTTTCAAAATACTTTTTGTGGCGTTTCAGCAATACGCTTGAGAATTCATGATGGAAAGTGCCTTCAATATACAGGTCGGTATATCCATTTGCAATGCCATTGTTAGTTACATATACAATGCGTTTGTAATAGGTCCCACCATATTCCAACCCAAAGAAAAACATAGTTTTCAGAACATAAATGCGCTTAAGGTTTTTCCGGAGCACGTTCTCAGGGTACTTATCGAACGCTTTGTTGAGAATGGCCTGCGTTCCGGGAATATCTTCAGCATCGAGGGATGTAAATTCGGGCCTTGTCCTGTTATTTCGCCACTTGCAGGGGAAGATCTTTTTATCAATCTGGTAACAGACCTCGGTTCCGGCAGGCCCGGCAAGAGTGTTATTCTGTGCTGTCAACGACAGGTTCATAGTCCATATAATTATGAATATGAGTATTGGTCTAATCATCAGCCAGCTTCTTTAGCAGGGGGACAAAACGAAATGTTCCATGATCCTCTTTTCTCATACTGCCATCTTCTTTTTTTATAAATCTTGCCATAATCTGTATTCCCCCTCTGCCCAGGGGTACCACGATCATTCCACCGGTTTTTAGCTGAGATGCCAGGTCTGCAGGAAGTTCAGGAGCACCGGCAGTGATCAGTATTTTGTCGAATGGGGCAAAAGCAGGCAAGCCTTTATACCCATCCCCGTAAAAGATTTTGGCTTTATAGTTAAGTTCTGCAAGAAATTTTTTGGACTTCAGGTAAAGCTTCTTCTGACGTTCTATGGTAAACACTTTTGCCCCCAACTCTTCCAGCACGCAAGCCTGGTAGCCTGATCCTGTGCCGATCTCCAAAACTTTTTCTCCGGGCTTAACTTCAAGAAGCTCAGTTTGGAATGCAACTGTATATGGTTGTGAGATCGTCTGGCCGGACCCGATCGGGAAAGGCTTGTCCTGGTACGCAAATTCCAGAAAGGAAGAGTCCATGAACAGGTGGCGAGGAATCTTGCCAATGGCATTAAGTACTTCTTCATCTACGATGCCTTTCTCACGGATCGTATCCACTAATTGTTTGCGCAGGCCTTTATGTTTATATGAATCGATCATCCTGTGCGAAAATAATAAATTCAGCGGTGTTGTTTACCGAAAAAAATTACATTTGCAAAAAAAATACAGCATGCTTAAAATAGGTGTACTCGGAGCCGGACATCTTGGCAAGATCCATATTAAATGCATCCAGCAGATTCCGGACTATGAATTATGTGGTTTTTATGATCCTGATGATGAGAATGCAGCAAAGGTGGAAAAAGAATTCGGCATAAAACGTTATGACGTTCTTTCAAATCTTATAGAGGATGTGGAGGTGGTTGATATTGTAACCCCTACTATATCCCACTTTGAATGTGCATCAGAAGCACTCAAGAAAACACGTCATGTGTTCATTGAAAAACCGGTGGTAACCACACTTGATGAGGCACGTAAGCTGATCGCCCTTTCCGAAGAAGCCAATATCAAGGTACAGGTAGGGCATGTGGAGCGCTTCAACCCGGCATTTATTGCAGCACGTCCATATTTTGATCAGCCCATGTTCATTGAAACACACCGGCTGGCACAGTTCAACCCCAGAGGCACTGATGTACCCGTGGTCCTCGACCTGATGATCCACGATATAGATATCGTGCTCAGTGTTGTGAATTCAGATATTCACCGGATCAGTGCCAGTGGTGTAGCTGTTGTGAGCGATACACCTGATATTGCCAATGCCCGCATTGAGTTTAACAATGGCTGTGTTGCCAATCTCACCGCCAGCCGGATCTCTATGAAGAACATGCGGAAATCACGATTTTTTCAACGGGATGCATATATCGCTGTTGATTTCCTGGAAAAAGAAGCAGAGATACTGAGGATGAAGGATGTGGATCCGGAGAAGGCTGACCCCTATGCCGTGATAATGGAGCTGGGCGAAGGAAAAAGCCCGAAACAGGTGATCTTCGACAAGCCGGAGGTTGAGCCATTGAATGCCATTAAAAAGGAACTGGAATCATTACACGACGCCATTGTTAATGACACAGTACCTCCGGTGACCATCAACGATGGCTATCTTGCCCTTGATGTTGCCCACAGGATCATAGAAAAGTTAAATATGAATCCCAGCAACCTTTAATTTGCACCCAATATAAATTGAACAATCATAGAGGCATTATACAATATTGAAGACTGTTTAGCGTTGAAAACTTTAAAAGCTGCATACAAAAAAGGCCTCTTCATGAGTTGTAAAATATCACGCTTTTCTGTATTGACTTTAGTTATTCTTTTCAATGCAATAGTATTCAACTCATGCCAGAAATTTTCCGGTGACCAAACCGTTCCTGCCTACATCAGAATAGACTCCATCAGCCTCTCAACAAATTATGAGGAGCAGGGGGCCCCAACGCATAACATCACAGATGCATGGGTATATATTAATAATGAATCAATAGGTGCTTATGAATTGCCTGCAGTATTTCCTGTTCTTGCCAGGGGAATTACCGAAGTGAGGATTGATCCCGGTATAGAGCTAAACGGTATTGCCGGATTGCGTTCTCCGTACCCTTTTTATGAACCTATTATTCAGGAGGTCGAACTTGTCGAGGGTGAGGAGGTTAACCTTAATAGTGATACACTCTTTATGGGGAGCGAGTATGTCCCTTACACCATGGTGGCGAAATATTATGATAACCTGGTGTTTGTATGGATGGAAGATTTCGAGGACCCCAGCCTGTCACTTGACAGTACCAGTAAAAGCCTTACCGACATCAGCAGGACGGAACCTGCTAATAGTCCGGAAGCTTTTGTAGCTGCCTATAGTAAATATTCAGGGCTGATGCTGCTGGATGAGGATAAATACCTGATCGATGTTGCTACCAACGTTGGCAACAATGATGGTTTTATTTTACCACAGGTAGGTGAATATGTATTCCTGGAACTGGATTATAAAAATAACAATTATTTTACCACCGGATTTTATGTTAAAGAGATGTCTCAGATCATCCAGCACCCTGTGTTGAATATGAACCACTCATCTGAATGGAATAAAATATATGTGAACCTCACACCGGGCGTTAGCTCGCAAGTAGGGGCTATAGATTTTAATATTTTCTTCGGAGCCTTGATAGAATCAGGTGTGGATGAGCCGAGAATATTGATCGATAATATTAAATTGATACATCGCAAACAGTAAACTATGAATAGAGGCTTACAGGTTTTCAAGTATGTGTTTTTGGATTTGCTTGCAGCATCAATTGCCTGGAGCCTGTTTTTCTTTTTCAGAAAGTATTCTTTCGACATTTATACTTTCAGGGAACTTGAACTGATCTTTCATGATCCTAACTTCTATATTGGTATTGCTGTTGTACCTGTCTTCTGGCTGATCCTGTATACATTGGTCGGCACGTATCGGAGGATATACCGTAAATCGAGGCTGAAAGAGTTGGGACAAACTTTCCTGATCACCCTGATTGGTGTCATGATCATCTTCTTTGTCTTGATCCTGGATGATCAGATTGCTACATACCATTCCTATTACCAATCTTTCTTCACACTTTTCGGACTTCAATTTTTCTTTACATACTCCTTTCGCCTTATCCTTACGACGATCACAGTACGTAAGATCCATAAGAAGATAATTGGGTTTAATACAGTTATCATTGGCAGTAACGGAAATGCCATATCAATTTATAATGATATTGAATCACAGGAAAAATCATCAGGAAATAAGTTCATTGGTTTTGTAAATGTCTTCGATTATGATGAATATAAGATCAAGAAGTATATTCCTCATCTGGGAAGTTATAAGGACCTGAAGCAGATTATCAGGGAACAGCAGGTGAAGGAGGTAATCATCGCCATTGAAAGGTCTGAACGAGATACGATCGAAAAGATAATCACCTATTTAGAGGATACCAATGTAGTGATCAATGTGATCCCTGATATGCAGGATATCTTGCTGGGGTCGGTAAAAATGACATCGGTTTTTCATACACCCCTGATCCAGGTTAAACCGGATCTGATGCCTGCCTGGCAACAATCGATCAAGCGGATCATTGATATCGTTGCCTCTCTCTTTGCCATGGTCTTGCTGATCCCTGTATACATATTTGTAGGGATAACTGTAATGGTGACATCCCGTGGGCCGATGCTATATTCTCAGCAAAGGGTTGGCCTGAATGGTGTGCCGTTCTTTATGCATAAGTTCCGGACCATGTACAAAGATGCGGAGAATGCCGGGCCACAGCTTTCATCGGATAATGATCCGCGTATCACACGCTTTGGAAAATTCCTCAGGAAGGTCAGGCTTGACGAGACCCCGCAGTTCTATACTGTGCTTAAAGGGGATATGTCGCTTGTAGGCCCACGGCCCGAGCGTCAGCATTATATTGACAAGATCGTGAAAGAGGCACCCCTCTACCGTCTTTTACACAAAGTAAAGCCCGGTATTACTTCATGGGGGCAGGTGAAGTATGGCTATGCATCGGATGTGGAGGAGATGGTCGAACGGCTGAAATACGACCTGCTTTATATCGAGAATATGTCCCTTGCCATGGACTTCAAGATCATGATATATACTGTGCTTATAGTGTTACAGGGCAGAGGGAAGTAAATTGTCGATTGTCGATTGTCGA
>JAGLEK010000266.1 GCA_023145125.1 Bacteroidales bacterium
ACCTCAACCAGTTCAGCATCTTCCACCACATGGTTATTAGTAACGATATATCCATCGGAAGAAAGGATCACACCAGAGCCCCAGCCTGAAATGGGATAGCTCCTGTTTGGCCTGCGTTCATATCCGAGATATTCTCTCAATGCACCAAAATAATCGTCATAACCATCGCTCTTAGTGTAAAACTGCGAACGGATATGAACCACTGCATCAACAGTTTTGCTTGCTGCCTCAGTAAAATCCGGGCCATCCACCGGGGCATAGCCGGTAAAACCGGCCTGTTGAACAGGCGCAGGTTCCGGATCGTTAATGACCGTGATCGTTTCTGAATTTGCAGTAAACATGGTGATTGCGTAGAATACTACTCCTCCAAGAACAAATATTATCAATAAGACTAAAAACTTTTTCATGGTATTATTTTTCTTTCTATTCACAACATCTCCGGCTAAATAATGAAAGCCGGTATATTTTCAACGAAAACAGCTGCATTATCGTCTGCCGGCACCCTGTTAAATTTTGTTAATCCTGTTTCTGATGATGATGCCACCGAATGAGCTTTTATTCATATATTTGTTATGCAATTATCAGCACCATGTTTTATGCGGATCGAATTTGAAAAATACCATGGCACCGGCAATGATTTCATCATGCTTGACATCAGAAATCATGCCATTCAGGAGAGTCCTGACATTATCGCACAACTGTGCGACAGGCATTTCGGGATAGGTGCGGATGGCCTGATCATGCTGGATAATGCCACCAAAAGTGATTTCTCCATGCGCTATTTCAACGCCGACGGCCATGAATCAAGCATGTGCGGGAATGGGGGCAGGTGCATCACAGCATTTGCCAAAAGGCTTGGCATGATCAACAAGGAGTGCATTTTTGAAGCCATTGACGGCACACACAGGGCAGTCATACTTTCACAGACCGGAAATGTGTATGAAGTAAGATTACAGATGGCAGATGTCGAAGTCTCAGGCTGGAAGGAAGGAGGCATCTTCCTCGATACCGGTTCTCCGCACTTTATTCAATTACGGGAAGGTATTGAAAACACAGACGTTGCCAACGAAGGCAGGAAGCTCAGGAATGACCCGATGTTCAGTCCCGGCGGGGCAAATGTAAATTTCATAGAGGAAAAAGACGGGATATTGCATATCCGGACTTATGAGAGAGGCGTGGAAGCTGAAACACTATCCTGTGGGACCGGTGTTACTGCAGCCGCCCTGGCATGGGCAATCAGGCATAATTTAGAGGGGCCGGTATATCTGCAAAGCCCCGGAGGGCCGCTGAAGGTGCATTTCAACAAAGGGGATGAGCACTTCTCCGATATCTTCCTCGAAGGGCCTGCCACATACGTTTATTCAGGTGAAATTGAAATATAAGAAAACATAAATGAGATCAGAGAATTTACAATTAAGGGCTTTGGAGCCCAGTGACATCGACCTTCTTTATAAGTGGGAAAACGACACCTCTATCTGGCACCTCAGCAATACCCTGGCTCCGTTTTCCCGTTTTGCACTGGAGCAATATGTTATGAATGCCGGTGATGATATATTCGCCACCAGGCAACTTCGGCTCATGATCGACCTTCATACGGAAGATCCGGCCAGGACCATTGGCTGTATCGATCTTTTCGATTTTGACCCGGTAAACCTGCGTGCAGGACTAGGGATCCTGTTCGTCGAGCAGGAAAGGGGAAAAGGATTTGCTTCAGAAGCACTGGACATAATGATCGACTATGCTTTCAGCCGCCTGAAATTGCATCAGCTGTTTTCTAATGTCATTTCCGGGAATACTGCAAGCCTTGAATTGTTCAAAAAGAAACAATTTTCCGTGATTGGAGTAAAAAAGGAATGGCTGTGGTCTGAAAATGCATGGATCGATGAATACTTGCTTCAATTGATCAACAAAAATTCCTGACTTAGTATGGCATACTATCACTCAAAATATGTAACACGCAGAAAAAAGAAGCGCCCCGCATGGGTCAGATTTCTTCTATGGTTCCTCTTTCTCCTGATCATCGCATCATTGGCCTCAGGATACTATCTTTACGGGCTGATCTATTCCAACAATGTATGGACCCCGGAGGGGAAAGACGTATCGATATATATCTCCGGCGATGCTACTTTTGAAGATGTTAAACAAAATCTGTACAGCCAGGGGGTAATCCTGAACCGTACTTCCTTTGAATGGCTGGCAGCCCGCAAAAAATACCCTGAACTGATCAAACCCGGGCACTTCCTGATCAAAGAAGGAATGAGTAATGATAAGCTGATCAACATGCTCAGGCTTGGTGAACAAATACCCGTGAAGGTTATCTTCAACAACATCCGGATCAAAGAACAGCTTGCCCAGAAGGTAGGGATGCAGATCGAGGCCGACTCCGGATCTTTGATCAAGCTCCTGAACGATTCTGTCTACCAGGCATCGATGGGATTGGGCACAGAAACTGCGCTTACTCTTTTCATTCCCAATACATACGAATTTTACTGGAACACCAGTGCCCAACAGTTCATGAACCGCATGCACAGGGAATACGAGTCGTTCTGGAGTTATGACAGGGATGAAAAAGCTGCCGGCCTCAATATGAGCCGGTCTGATGTGGTGATACTGGCCTCCATAGTAGAAAAAGAGACCAATAAAAACGATGAAAAGGCAAGAATAGCAGGAGTATATTTAAACCGTTTGCAGAAAAGCTGGCTGCTACAGGCCGACCCGACGCTTGTTTATGCTTCCGGTGATTTTGGGCTAACAAGAGTACTTAATGTACACAAGGATATCGATTCACCTTACAACACATATAAATATGCAGGGCTTCCCCCGGGACCGATTTGTATCCCGTCCATTGCTTCTGTGGATGCAGTATTGAACGCGGAAGACCATGACTATCTCTTTTTCTGTGCCAAAGACGACCTTTCAGGATATCATGTATTTGCAAAGTCGATCACCCAGCACAACCGCAATGCCCGCAGATATCGTAAAGCCATTGAAAACCGAAAATAGAAAGCACTTCAGCCTATGTTAAGTTCCCTTCATTCTTGCTATCTGTACACCTACGGCAAGGTGAAGAAGATCGTGCTTTTTTTGTTGCTTTGTTGCTTCATCCTGTCATCTGCCGCTCAGGAAGACAGTACTGCCGTGAACCGGAAAAGGCTTAATTTTCTTCTCATCGGCGGGGCCGCAGCCTACACCGGAACCATGGTCGGCCTATATCATTTATGGTATAAGGACAATACACAGTCATCATTTCATTTTATTAATGATAGCTATTGGATGGGCATGGACAAACTGGGGCATGCAACCACCTCTTACTGGGTAGGCAGGATCAGCTATCACTCCCTTAAATGGGCCGGCGTTAAAGAAAAGCATGCCATATGGTATGGTGGTTCAGTAGGATTTTTCTTCCTCGCTACGATAGAGATCTTCGATGGCTTCTCAGATGGGTGGGGTGCCTCTGTTGGTGACCTTATCGCCGATGCCGCCGGGGCAGGACTGTTTATCGGACAACAGCTGGGCTGGAAAGAGCAGCGATTCATTCTCAAGTTCTCATACCATCCGAGCGAGTACGCCCAATACCGGCCTGATGTGCTCGGAAGCACTTCATTTGAAAGGATGCTCAAGGATTACAATGGCCAGACCTACTGGCTCTCAGGCAATATCCATTCATTCCTCAGGAAGGAATCCCGTTTCCCGAAATGGCTGAATGTTGCCGCAGGTTACGGAGTTACGGGCATAACCGGCGGATGTGAAAACCCGCCGGAATATAATGGAAAGCCTATCCCTGAATTCTCGCCTACCAGCCGGGTTTTTCTCACCCTGGATATAGACCTGACCAGGATCCCGACACGTTCAAAAGTATTGAAAGGCATTTTTACCGTTCTCGGAATCATAAAAATACCTATGCCAACACTGGAATATAATGCTAAAGATAATTTTCAATTCCATTATCTGTATTTTTGACCCATGCAAAAAAGCAAGACAATATTCTGGGATTGGAATGGCACATTGTTGAACGACCTCCACATCTGCATAGATGCTATCAATATCCTGCTCCGGGAAAGGAATAAACCGGTGATCGACCAGCAGATCTATCGTAATATCTTTACGTTCCCCGTAAGGGATTATTACGTAAAAGCAGGATTTGATTTTGAAACCGAGCCCTTTGAAAAGCCTGCCCTGGAATTCATAGAGCAGTATGAGCAGCTGATAAAAGAAGCAACATTATTTGATGATGTGACAGAATCCCTGGATTACTTCCGCAAGATGGAATACAAACAAATGATACTGTCGGCCATGCAGCAGGATCTCCTGAATGAACTGGTTTCTTCTCATAATATTGAACATTACTTCAGTAAGATATCCGGTATAGATGATCACTATGCTACGGGCAAAGTTGATACAGCAAGAAAACTGATCTCAGGCCTTAACAGCCATGACGGTGAAGTGATCATGATCGGGGATACCGTGCATGACCATGAAGTTGGTGAAGAACTGGGGATCCGGGTAATACTGGTATCAAGGGGCCACCAGTCAGAGGAAAGGCTAAAAGAGACCGGATGTGAGGTAGCACAGAACTTTAAGGAAGTCATAAAGCTTATCAATCCGTAATACCCATAATGAAAGGCTATGAAAAAAGTCAACAAGGTTGAAGACATCATTAACAGCCGGCTTATCAAGCCGGGAGCTATCATATACACTGCCGGAAATGCCGCCACTCCACAGGTTTTATTAAAGCAGCTATCCGCTGATTCATCCATCAAAGATGTGGAGATGTTAAGCATCCTTTTGCTTGGCGACATTGCCGAACTCTTTTCCGGGCAGGCATGCAAAAGGATCACACACCGGATCATATTCAATGGTGAACACTCGCGTGAGGCCGTGAATACCGGCAGGGCTACATACCAGCTTATGCACCTTTCCGATATCCCCAGGCAGTTAAAGCAAAACATAAAGCCTGATGTTGTGCTGCTGCAGGTTAGCGGGCCCGATAACGGCGGAAACTACAGTTTTGGCACCACGGTAGAAGGCGTAAAGGCAGCTGTGGATTCAGCCAGGGCCAGGGGCGGGCTGGTGATTGCCGAATGCAATAAAAAGATGCCTTTTGTGCTTGGAACAAGCATGCATAGCTCAGAAATAGATTACCTGCTGGAGGTTGACTATGACCTGCCTGTAAGCCCGGTGCATGAACCTGATGAAAGGGCCAATAAGATTGGTAAGATGATCGCTGAGCTCTTCATCAAAGATGGAAGCACACTGCAATACGGGATAGGGGAAGTGCCCGAAGCAGTCACCACTGCCATCATCGGGAAAGGAGTAAAAGACCTTGGCATATATACAGAACTCTTCTCGGATGCAATGCGCACCCTTGTCGATAAGGGAATTGTAAACAACCGTTTTCTGAGAAATAATTTCGCTGTATCGACCATATTCCTGTCGGGAGAAAAAGAAGGATATCAATGGCTTCACTTTAACAGCTCTGTTCAGAGCAGGCCTTCCAACCAGACTAACAATATGATGTATATTTCTGCTCAGCCAAAGATGACAGCCATCAACTCTGCCATGGGAGTGGATCTGCATGGAAATATATGGGCTGATTCACTCGATGCGAGAAAGATCTACAGCGGCATAGGCGGGCAGGTCGACTTCCTGAGAGGCTCCTACCTGTCGGAAGGTGGCACACCTATCATTGCCATGAAATCAACTACTGATAAAGGCTATCACAAGATCCTGGATAAATGCCCGGAGGGCATCACCACCACAGCCATCGCTGCAGATCCCATCGTGATCGTTACCGAATACGGGGCCTTTAATCCCGGGGGGCTTAACATCTCCGAGCATGCCATCGGCATAGCACATCTTGCCGCACCTGAACAACGCGACCACTTACTGAAGACCATATACGAAAGCAAAGCGTTCCATAAGCCACGACAAGCATTGAAAGAGGTAAGCCCGAAAGGATTTGTGGCTTACGAAATGGTATTTTAAGTAAAAATAACCGGGGATCACTCCTGCCCGGGCACTATTGTTTCTTTCAGGTTACCCCTGATATATCTTTCTTTTTTTATGACGAACCCCTGGTCGTCATAATAAACCCACATGCCATCTTTGAGGTTGTTCTTATATGTTCCGGAAACTTCCGGAAATCTATTCTGGTGGTAAACCAGCATCAGCCCCTGCAACTCATCATCAATGTAAGTTGCTTTGAGCTTAACTTTTCCATCCGTGAAATAGCGCTTCCACTCACCCTGCTTCAGGCCTGCCTTATAAGGCATCTCCTCGGCAACGCTTCCGGTGGGAAAATAATTCAGCACTATGCCTTCCAGTAGTCCATTTTGATAAAACTCTGTAGATAAAAGCACTCCGTCGTAATCACTGTAATAAACCCAGCTGCTGTCCTTCTTCTTTTCAAGGTAATTTCCTTTTGCCATCAAACGCCCGTTCTTGTGATATACTTTGGTGCGTGCTCTCCTGCCCTGATCATACATCTCCGATACGGCCTTGATCTTACCGCTCTCATAATAATATTTAAATGTCCCGATGGGCACGTTGTCGACAAAGCGGCCCTCAAACTTCAGTAAGCCGTTGACATCATAAGCCTTCCAGTGCCCCTGTCTGTGCCCCCGGGCGTCCACCTTGTTAATATTAGTGTTTACCAACTCCTGGGCGGACCCAAAGAGAACCATGATTAGGAAAGAAGAAAGAAACAGAACTTTTTTCATCGACCGGTTTATTAGGTTAACGCAGATGAAGCGTATTTATTTATGCAAGGTCAAAAATGCTTATTTTTGTGCAAAATTACTAATTCTGCGATATCTGTGAACACCTATTCTTCACGTCTTCTGGAACAATGTGTAAACGAGCTGGCCAGGCTGCCGGGTATAGGCCGTAAAACAGCCCTCAGGCTTGCCCTGCACATGCTGAAGCAGGAAGATATTGCTGTTGAAAACCTCACCGGCGCTATTTCTGATATGAAAAGCAAGATCAACTATTGCAAAATCTGCAACAACCTCTCCGACGGGGAGATCTGCCAGATATGTGATAACCCGAAGAGGGACCCGGGGCTTGTCTGCGTGGTATCAGATATCAGGGATATCCTTGCCATTGAGAAGACAGCACAATTCGGTGGTGTTTATCATGTTTTGAACGGTATCATCTCCCCTATCGATGGGATTGGGCCCGGGGACCTTAACATCGACCCGCTTGTAAAACGTGTGGCCAACGGGGGCATCAGAGAGATCATTTTTGCCTTATCAAGCACAATAGAAGGAGATACCACCTCATACTATATCTTCAAAAAGATCAGTCAACATAATGTTTCGGTGAGCACGATCGCAAGGGGGATATCGGTTGGTGATGAACTCGAATATGCAGACGAAGTGACCCTGGGCAGGTCGATCATGAACAGGATGCCTTATCAAAGCGGCTTAAAATAAGCCTTACTCCCCGGGATAGTCTTCCTTTTCCTCTCCATTATCATTAAAAAGATCAAGCTGGTTTTCTGTGATGTAATACTCTTCAGGAACCTCTATTGAATAACTACTGATATATGGCCTTATCATTTTCTTTATCAGCTTATTAGGGGTGGTTTTTCTGGCAGTACAATAGTTGATCAACGATCGTTTTTGTTTGTATGACAAACGGATACGGATCTCACTATACCTTACTTTCTTCCTTTTCATTTTTCGGGCTGCGGCCATTTTTTTCGCTTAAGCATGGCCAAATTAAGAATTTTCAATGTTGCCTAAAGAAGGGTTTGCATTTTGTTAATAACTTCCTGCGCCAGTTTATCGGCAGCTTCCCGGCTTGAGCTTTCCGCATAAATGCGGATGATGGGCTCTGTGTTGGACTTCCGGAGGTGTACCCACTCTTTGTCAAATATGATCTTCACGCCATCGATGGTGATAACCTCCTCTTCCGGATAGGCCATCTCAACCGCTTGCAGAACGGCATCCACATCTATCTCAGGTTTAAGCTCGATCTTATTCTTGGAGATGTGATAATCAGGGTATTTCGCACGCAAAGCGGAACAGGAAACTCCCTCCTTCGCCAGAAATGTCAGGAAGAGGGCAATGCCGACCAGTGCATCCCTGCCATAATGAAGTTCCGGATAGATCACTCCACCATTGCCTTCGCCGCCGATCACGGCATTCACTTCTTTCATGAGGCTTACCACATTCACCTCTCCGACAGCAGAAGCATAATACTTGCCTCCTGCCAGATCCGTAATATCGCGCAAAGCCCCGGTAGACGAAAGGTTCGAAACTGTATTTCCGGGTGTATTCCGGAGAATGTAATCAGCAACAGCGACAAGGGTATATTCCTCTCCAAACATATCGCCATTTTCAGTGACGATGGCAAGGCGATCAACATCAGGATCTACAACAAATCCTATGTCGGCACCTTTTGATCGTACCTCCTCTGCAATGGCAGTCAGGTTTTCAGGTAGTGGTTCCGGGTTATGCGGGAAATGTCCGCTGGGCTCACAATACAATTCAGTGATACTTGAAACTCCCAGGGTCCTGAGTAATTCAGGAAGGGCAATTCCTCCGGTAGAATTAACGCAATCGAGCGCCACATGAAAATCACGCTTCCTGATAAGCTCAACATCCACCATCGGAAGGGCAAGGATAGCTTCTATATGCTGTTGAATGGCATTTTTGTCTTCCGAATAAACGCCCAAACTCCCGACACCCGGGAATTCAGTCGTATTCTGTTCTGCAAGGTACAGCACACGTGCCCCATCATCAGCTGAGATGAACTCCCCCTTTCCATTAAGCAGTTTCAGTGCATTCCACTGGCCGGGGTTGTGGCTGGCAGTAAGGATGATCCCTCCATGGGCATTCTCGAATACTACCTTCATCTCCACTGTTGGCGTTGTCGACAACCCAACATCGATAACATCTACGCCCATCCCCATAAGGGTGCCGCAGACAAGCCTGTTCACCATATCGCCTGAAACACGGGCGTCTCTGCCAACGATAAACTTCAGCTTCGCTGCATCCTCCTCTTCACCAATGAAGCCGGCAAAGGCCGAAACAAATTTTACGATGTCAATCGGGGTCAGGGACCGGCCCGGAATACCTCCAATGGTACCGCGAATGCCGGAGATGGATTTGATGAGGGTCATGAGGATTTGTTTTCGTGTCTTGCAAAGATAGGAAAAGAAGAGCGAAGAAAGAAGAATGGGGGACGAGGGGCGGGGGACGGGGGACGAGGGATGGGGGGCGGGGGACGGGGAAGGAGGCCTGAAGATGGATTCGTATTAGCAAATGCTTCCATGGAAGGAAAAAAACACTATTTTTGCGGGTGATTAAGATACGGAATTATAAGGCATTCCATGACAGAAGAATTTCTTCCATATAACAATGAGGAGCTTATCGCCAGGTTCGAGGAAATGGTAAAGAATAATGAAACCATTTTTTTCGATGTAGACCAGTTTGAGGCTATCATCGACCATTACTTCGAGCGCAATGAGGTGAACATGCTCAGCACGGCGGTGAAATATGCCACGGAGCAGCATCCAGCCAACACCATGGTACACCTGAAGCGGGCCAGGCTGCTCATGCTGCAGAGTAAGTACAAGCCTGCTCTGAAACTGCTGAACGACCTTGAAGAAATTGAGCCCGCGAACACGGAGATATATTACACCAAGGCCTCACTGTTCAGCTATCAGAAGCAATATAAAGATGCGGTGAGGGAATATGAAAAAGCCCTTCTGTCCGGTGAAGACCCGGACGAGATATATATCAGCATTGCCTTTGAATATGAGAACATGAGCGACTACGCCATGGCCATAAAATACCTCAAAAAGGTACTCCGGATAAATCCGAAGCATGATTCAGCGATCTACGAGCTGTCTTTCTGTTTTGAAATCGATAACCGCCTGGAGGAAGCAGTAGATTTCTTTAACCTTTTTCTGGACAGCTACCCCTATTCCAAGATCGCCTGGTTCAACCTGGGCATTGCCTACAACCAGCTTGACCTTTACGAGAAGGCCGTCGAAGCTTACGACTTTGCAATCGCCATCGAACCCTCCTTTTCCTCAGCATACTTTAACAAGGCCAACTCACTGGCCAACCTGGAGCATTACCACGCAGCCATCAGGGTTTACCGGGAGACGTTCACCCATGAAGATCCGGAGGCGATGACATACTATTATATCGGGGAGTGCTACGAGAAAATGAAAAAATATGAACTTTCCCTGAAGGAGTATAAAAATGCCATTGACATCGACGACAAGCTTTCGGAAGCATGGATGGGAGCCGGCATCGCAAAGGATGAACTCGGGCAGACCAGGGAAGGGCTAAAGTTCATGGAAAAAGCCCTCAGTCTGGAAGATATCAACCCGGAATACTGGTATATCCTCGGTGACACACAGGTGAAAGCAGGACTGAAAGATAAAGCCCTGACCTCCTACCAGAAAGTTAGCGAGCTGGATCCTTTAAACCCCGACATATGGGTTGATCAGGCTGAAATATTTGCTGCAGAAGGTAAAATGGCTGAGGCTGTCAGCATCCTTGACAAAGGCAGCGAAGCTGATCCGCGCAATGCATCTATCTTTTACAGAAAAGCAATATACCTGCTCAAGCAGGGAATGGCCGAAGAAGCACATTCCATCATAGAGAACGCCCTGAATATAGATTTTGGCAAGCATAAAGAATTATTTGAATACATGCCCCAATTGAAGGATGATACAAGTGTTATTAACCTTATTGAGGTTTTTAGGGTGGAGAAGAAGAA
>JAGLEK010000267.1 GCA_023145125.1 Bacteroidales bacterium
CTGCTGTTGGGAGCTTTGCCCATGGCGGATGTAAGTATTTATTGTATGGATATAAGGGCTTTTGGCAAAGGCTTTTGTGAATTTTATCAGCAGTCTATTGGCATGGGTGTGGAATTTCATAAGGGTAGGGTGGCAAAGGTCACAGAAAAAGAAAACGGAAACCTGATCCTCCGGTATGAAGATATAGAAAGTGGGAAAATAAAAGAAGTTGAGCACGACCTTGTTGTATTGTCCATAGGGGTATTGCCTAATCCTGAGGCTAAACTCTTGTTTAACAGCCCGGTAATCGAATCAGACGAGTTTAATTATATAAAGCAAACGGATGAGCTGGTATGTCCGCCACAAACAAATATTGAAGGGGTTTATGTAGCGGGGACTTCTTCAGGCCCGATGGATATTCCCGATTCAATACTTTCGGCCGGAGCGGCGTCGGCCTGCTCGGCAAATTATATAAGAAATTGAAAGGAAACGCAATGGAAGAAAAAAGAAATATAGGTGTTTATATTTGCCAGTGTGGGTCAAATATCAGCGATTATGTCGATGTTGAGAAAGTAAGAGAAGAAGTTGCGAAAATCAATCATGTTTCTATTTCTAAGACAACAATGTTTGCCTGTGCCGATGCAACACAAAATGAAATTGTACAGGATATACAGGAAAACAACCTCGATGCAATTGTTGTGGCATCATGCTCTCCTAAGCTTCATCTGGATACTTTCAAGAATGTGGCTGAGAGGGCAGGTTTAAATCCATATAATTATGTTCAGGTAAATATAAGGGAACAATGTTCGTGGGCACACTCCGATAAACCTGTTCAGGCAACAGAAAAGGCCATACAACTGGTAAAAGCAGGTATAGCAAGGGTAGGGTATTCTGAGGCATTGATAAAAACAAAAATATCCGCCGAAAATGTTGTGGTAGTTGTTGGTGCCGGTGTTTCAGGGATGCGCTCAGCTATTGAACTTGCCGACCTGGGTTCGTATGTTTACCTGATTGAAAGGGAGTACTTTGTAGGAGGAAGAGTTGCCCAATGGGGAGAGTTGTTCACCACAAATGAAACCGGGAAAGAAACCATTCGCCGCCTGTACACCAAGCTAATGGAATATAAGAATATTACTCTTTTTACAGGTGCTGAAATTATTTCAAATACCGGGACTGTCGGCAATTTTGATATTCAGGTTAAGATAAGGCCAAGGTATATTAAACCGGGTTGCAAGGTTGATCCTGAAAAACTACAAAAGGTAATTGATGCATGTCCGGTAGAGATCCCCGACAAATTTAATTTTGGCCTCACTACCTGCAAAGCTATTTATAAGAACTTCGAAAGTGAATTTCCCGAAATCCCTGCCATTGACCCGGAGCACTGTACAAGATGCGGTGAATGTGAAAAATTATGCGATGATATAGACCTGGGACAAAAAGATGAATTTATAAATATTAAAGCCGGTGCCATATTAATAAATACAGGTTATGATCCCTACGAACCCAAAACAGGGGAATTTGGCTACAAGGAAATTGAGAATGTAATAACCCTCCCGCAGCTGAAAAGGTTAATAGAACTAAGTGGTAAAGAGCTTATCTATAAAAATAAAAAGATCCATAATATAGGCTATATCTATTGTGTTGGCAGCCGGCAAAAAGATGGTGAGAACAAGTATTGCTCGAGGTATTGTTGCACATCGACCATTTATACTTCCATTGTCATAAAAAATAAATATAAGGACATACATAATTTTCATTTTGACAAGAGTATCAGGACATACGGAAAACTGGAGCTTTTGTACCGTGAAGCCTCAGAAAACGGAGACATCTTTCTGCAGTTCTGGGATGAAGACCCTCCGGTGGTCAGCAGAAATGGAAATGGAACGGTAGTTAGCATAAAAGATATGCTTTCGAGTGGAAAAGAGCTTGAAGTGGATTGTGACCTGGTGGTGCTTGTAACAGGAATGGTGCCCCGGCAGGACAATAAAATTGCCGATATCCTTAAAGCTCCGATAGGGCGCGATAAGTTTTTTAATGAGATCCACCCCAAATTACGGCCTGTTGAAACAGTTATTGACGGGGTGCTAATTTCTGGTGCCTGCCAGGGCCCGAAAAATATCAGCGAATCGGTGAAATCATCACTGTCGGCGGCGTCAAAAGCAAATTCCCTGGTTAAAAAAGGTGAGATCGAACTAAAACCCACTATTGCTTTTATTGACAAAAATGCTTGTGTGTGGTGCGATGAATGCCTGAAGGCATGCCCTTTTGATGCTATTATAAAAACACAGTTGGAGGGAAAAGATGTGGCAGAGATTGTTGAAGCAAAATGCAAAGGCGGTGGTATGTGCCTTCCTGTTTGCCCTGAAAATGCCATCAACCTGAAAGGATATACAGACAATGAAATGGAAGCAATGATAACTGCTCTGGCTGATTAAATGGTGCCTTGCAGAGATCAATACTCCGGATCTTTATAGCGAAATGATATGAAAGATGAAAAAGTAAAAACGATTGATGTCATTAAGAAAAAGAGAAGTGTTTCTGCTGAGACAAAACAGCAGCATAAAGAATATAATCGAATTAAGAAATTAATTCTTAAAAGCCTTGAGCCTGAAGCTAAAACAATACCTCAGATTGCGGCAGAAACAGAACTGCCTTTGGATGTGGTAACGTTTTATTTGATGACACTCAGGAAATATGGCAGTATTGAAACGGGTGAAGTAGATGATATGGACGAATACTTCTTTTATAAATTGAAGAAATAATAAAACAAGATGTCGAAAGTCAATACAGCATTAGCGAGCGAATTGCAATATTATGGGGCTAAAGAATTTAGCGCCTGTTATAATTGTGGTAATTGCACGGCAATATGCAGCCTGGCAAGTGAGGGCAATGAATTTCCCCGAAAAATGATCAGGTTGAGCACATTGGGTTTAGAAAATGAAATAGAATCTTCCTTAGAGCCCTGGTTATGCTATTATTGCGGTGAATGTAGCTCTACCTGTCCACGACAGGCAGAACCCGGAGAATTAATGATGTCCTTAAGGCGCTATCTTACTGCAAGATATGATTGGACCGGCCTGTCAAGACGATTTTACACTTCGGAAATCTGGGAACTCGGAGCTATATTTTTGCTGGCCGCATTTATTCTGGTCCTGTTCATCTTTTTTCACGGGCCAATGACTACAGAGCTTACCGCTGAAGGTGGAGTGAAATTGAACACTTTTGCCCCATGGAAAACTATTGAGATCGGTGACTGGATAATGGCTGCCTTTCTTAGTTTTTTCCTCCTTTCCAACATTTTTAACATGTACCTGAAAGTGATGGTGAGAAATAATAAAGTTAAAATTCCAATTAAATTATACTTCACTACACTCTGGGACCTGGCTTTTAATTTTGCAACTCAATGGGAGTTTTCGAAAAGCGAGAATAAAACAAAAATTGCCGGGAAGCAATTTAATATCAGTCCATACTGGATCATGCACTGGCTGTTAATGTCAAGCTATGCGTTAATGCTCATCCTTATTATGGTGTTCCTGGGTTGGTTTCAAACCGATATTATTTATGAATGGTGGCATCCGCAGCGCATCTTAGGCTATTACGCCACATTTGGTTTGATGGCAGGACTGATTTACTTCTTTTACAACAGGATAAAGAAAGAACAGGAAAGCGGAAAGCATAGCCATTTATCTGATTGGGTATTTATTGTTCTGCTTGCATTAACCACTATATCGGGTATACTGGTTCATTTCTTCCGGATATATGGTTTGCCTTATTCAACATACTATATGTATGTTTTTCATCTCATGGTATTATTCCCAATGCTGATGATTGAAGTTCCATTTTCAAAATGGTCGCACCTGGCATACAGGCCGTTTGCAATTTATTTTGCAAAGGTTAAAAGTGCTGCAGAAAAAATGAATAGTAAAAACTGAAATATTATTTAGTATATGATCGGGATCATATATATAACATATCGAAATATTCAATGATATAGTATTAATTTGTTAAAACCATAAGTTATGAAATGCGGATTGATATATGCAGCTATAGCGGCGGGAGGACTTGGATTACTTTGTTTTGTCCTTACATTTTTTCTTTTACCACTGTGTTATGTGGCTATGGGATTATTTATTTTATCGGAGGTGCTTTTTATCATATGTATCATAAATGGTGCCTGCTGTTGTTTTAAAAGCAAAGATGCTGTTAAGGAATAGGATCGTATACCTTTACGATTGCATAATTGCCCGAGGTATTGATTTATAGAAGTGATAAACCCCATGAATATCATAAGTTGCTATACCGTGCCGGCATTCAATACAACGGTGCAGTTTGATGGAGGAAGGATGACAAGTGCTATCTACAAGCTTATAATCAGATGAACATGTGAATATCAGCTTCTTCGGCAGCAGTAAGGTATTCTCCGATTCCACAGATATCATCTGTAAGATCATTAAAGTCTTCTAATTTTTCACCCCCCCATATTTTTCCGGCAAGGCTGCAAATGTATATTTTAACATTTGTCAGTTCTTTGGCCATCTCGAAGAACTCGTACCAGGTAGAAACATTTAATGTTTCCAATGCGCTTAAGAATTCTTCTTTTAGATGAGAAGCTTCTGCCAGATTGTCAATTTTGTTTTCGTTTCCTTTTATAAAAGCACGTGCGCCCTGAAGTAAAACAAATACTTCAACATCCATATCATCGGCCGCCGCTCCACTGAGGATTACTCCTGCTGCTGTTAACTTA
>JAGLEK010000268.1 GCA_023145125.1 Bacteroidales bacterium
GATATCAAGAGGAATTGAAACGGTCTGCTCATGTGTAATTATTTTGGTCAGTTTCGGACAGATTACAATGATAGTAATTTTTGATCAACCGCTACGCGGTAGGGGCTAAAATATCATGTCGTCGGCTACAAGTGAAGAACCGCTACGCGGTTTGGCTTTAGTAAGTATTTCAGGGTGCAAGTGAAGAACCGCTACGCGGTTCGGCTTTAGTACGTGTGCCAGGGTACAAGAGAAGAACCTTTATGCGGTTTGGCTAGCGTAAAACAAAACCCTCGATTAAGGGATCCTCCGGATCGAACCAAAACTCGTTTTTACCGGTGAAGAATGCTGTGCCTGTCACTTCGGGTATGACAGCATCGTGAGGCCCGTATTTCAAGCTTTCTTTGACCTCTACATCCATGGTGGTGCCAATGATGCTTTCTATACTAAGCTTTTCGCCGATCTTCAGCTCTCCTTTTGCATGGTGCAGTGCAGCCCTGGCGCTCACACCCGAGCCTGTTGCCGAACGATCGACTTCGCCATCGGCAAAGATGCACACGTTCCTGCTGTGATGGGATGGATCCAATGCTTTGCCCGTGAATATCGTTCCATAGAGAAAGCTCAGATCCTCCTCAAAGGGGTGCCTGATTTCAAAGTGGCCCATCACGGCATACCTGATCTTCCTGCCTGCATCAATAAGCTGATAATAGTTGGATTCATCGAGTTTTAACCCCAGGGGTCCTGCCTCGCAAATGGCATAAAAAGCTCCTCCGTAGGCTACATCAAATTTAACTCTCCCCAACCCTTCTACTTCCACGTATTCATCCCTGTGCAAGAGGAAGGAAGGCACATTCAGAAAAGAAACTTTCCTAACACTGTCACCTGAACGTATTGCCTTTGCCGTGATCAGCCCCGGCGGGGCATCGATCTTTAATACAGGTTCATCACCATCTTTAGTGACAATACCGGATTCCAGCGCATATTTCGTGAGGGCAATGATGGCATGGCCACACATGGTGGAGTATCCTTCATTATGCAGGAAAAAGGTTCCGAAGTCACTGCCATCATTTACCGCTTCAGTGATGACGGCACCATACATATCGGCATGGCCGCGGGGTTCCCACATGGTGCCTGTGCGGATATGGTCGAGGTGGTCGCGGAAATATCGTCTCTTTT
>JAGLEK010000269.1 GCA_023145125.1 Bacteroidales bacterium
CCTCCATGATTCTTCCGGGTGTTCAAGGAAATATTGCAACTCCAATAGTTGGGGGTCATATTTGTCCCATAAGCCATCGGCCCCGCGAAAAGGAGGTATTCCGCTTTCTACTGATATACCGGCCCCGGTGAAGGCTGTGGCATGCCTGGCATTTTTGATAATGTCAGATGCCTTACGCACCCTGCTTTTCAGATCTTCCATCAGTCTTTATCTTTTAGGTGCTTTGTTTTATAATAATGGTGCAGGTAAAATAATAACCCACTAAAGAACAGCGGAATACTGACAGCCAGGACAATGCCAATTTGTAAGCTCGTGTCTCTGTAAAAATATGATAATCCCACGATTACTGTAATGAACATTAGCATGATTCCGCCTTCATGCTCACGATGCCAGGCAAAAATATACCCAAGGATCAAAAATCCCAGCAAAGAAGCATCAGCCGTGGTGTTCGGGTCATCGATCTCAAGCAGGGCAGGAAATACCCTAACAAATAAGTAGATGATAAATACAAGGATGCCGGCTATCCCGGTGATCTTTGCAAATGTTCTTAATTGACTTGTTTCCATTTATATACTTTGTGGCAAAAATAATCAAAATGATCATCCCTGTTCACGTCTGGGTTTTCTTTTTCTGCGCACCCAAAGGAAAAGGGCCATGGCAATGAAAATAACTATTAGGAGAGGTACAAGAACCCTGGTAAGCGCAGCCAATTTTATATCGTCATTAAGCAGTTTGCTGTGCTCGGTATCTGTGTGAGGCGCCATTCCTAATGTTCCTCCGGCCTTTACCAGCATTGCAATGGGAATACTGCCATTCGGGATATCCTGGTGGCAGGCCATGCAAACACCAACCCTTTCCATCCTGTCCCTGCTGAGCTGTGACAGGGGAGCCGACAGCGGCCAGTGATGGCCAACAGTCTGTAATTGTTTTCCGTCGCGGGTTACGATCTGTGAAAGGTCAAAGCCCAGTCCTTCAATGGCATTGAACTGTGCGATCGCATTCCGGCTCAGGACATTGCCCCCGGCATCACGAAGGTCGAGATATCTGTCGGTGCCGTAATCATTCATATAAACGCCACCATTGATGCCATAACCCAGAGTTTTGGGATTCGTGTGACAGGAGGTGCACTCCCTTGCCTGCCTGCTGCTTGTATGTGGCTGGGCAGGTGTCATGTCGATGCCTCTTTGCCCGGCTTCGCCGCCATTTTCCATGTAAGGAGGGGTGCGCCAGATCTTATTTTCAGCCAGTATCTCCCCATCGGTACCGATCACTGTTGTGATCTGCTGGCATCCTGTAATCAGCGGGCCGATGCGGCCTTCTCCGTTAATACCTAATATGGGATCTTCCCAGCGTATGTATGTCCTGCCTTCAGTAGCTTGGCCTGCTTGCTTTTGAAACCCCCCCTTGCCCGGGCAGGTTTGTGCAGTCTCACCGTTTTTGAAGTGCATCTCACCGGTTTTAAGCCAGTCTGTACTCTTAAGGCCATTTGAATAATCAACCCGTATATGGCAGCCATAACATTGAGGCGCCCAGGTGGAATGGCAGGCGTAGCACTCCATCGTTTCGAGGTGTATGCCAATATTCACCATGGCAGTGCCGGCCTTGACGGGATTTATCCAGTCATCATTATCATTGATATTTTTCAATACCGGGACCCGGAAATCAAGCCCGCTGGCAGAGTGAAGGAGCACAGCATTACCATCCCTTACCACATTGCCAAAGGGGTTTCCCCGTGCACTCAATAAATAACCGTTGCGGGCAGGGTAAGCTGTTGAAAACCTTTGCTGTTCATATAATAGCTCCGTTGTGGTTCCCCGCTCACTGCCTTCTGTCCCTATGCCAAATTCGTCGTTGTAACCCAGGGGGAGTTCCCACGGATAATTATCCGGTGTTCCATGACAATCAGCACATTCCACTTCCACTTCACCGTAGGTAGTGCCTCCGATATTTCCGTTTCCATGCATTGAGATCGTAGTATGGCAATCCTGGCATAAAAGGCCACCCTGCGGATTGCCACTGCGGCTTTCAGGGCTGTGGTGATGGTCGTCCCTGATAAACTGATATCTTTTGCCATGCAGTTTGGGCTGGCTGTTGCCATTTTCCTGCCAGGGTGTGTCGTATTCAGATTCTACCAGGCCGAGGAAGGAAACTCCGATCCTCTTGCCCCTGTTATGGCAGGTGACACAAGTTTCGGCCGGGATGCCTGACCAGGTGTTCCCATTCACGCTTAATTTGGCTTTCCGTGATGACTGAATGCTGTGTACAAGCATATGACCGGGTTCATCTTTCGGGATGCTTGGATCGAGTCCTTCATAAAGCCCTTCGTCGCTGAAGGGGATATGGCAGGCTGCACATCCGTCGCCATGAAAATCACCTCTCCTTTGCTTTCCCCTGACCCCGACATGGCAGCGCAGGCATTCGGATCGCAAATAGGTTAGCACACCCTGCTCCGGGTGTTCCTTGATATTATCTACATCTGCTTCCGGAAGCAATTCGAGCTTTGATGGGAAGTTGGCAGGGTACTGCTCCCGTAGCTTATGCATATATTCCTTGTATGCCTCAGTTCCTACATCAGGAACACTTCCGTTCGTGTCTTCGATTTGATAATTGCCATAAACAGGATCATAGCCTGTCTGTGCCCCCCAGCCCCACAGTGCACCCTGGATCTTGCCGGCCTCGGTTTGCATCAGGTTACGGTGCATATTGTAGTAATAGCTGTCGTGGCATTGTCTGCATGATCCCTCTTCCAGCCAGATTGATCCCGGATATCTTACCATATCCAGGTGGGCAAGAGATTTGTCATTGGTTTCTGCATTGCCCTTATGGCAGATCACACAGCCATTCGGATCACCTGCTTCAATTCCTTTATCGTAGATGGCAACGGCCATTTTTGAATCGTGCTCACGGATAGGGGCGATGCCGGCATGGCAACCCGAGGTCAGGCAACCTGTTCCGTAGGCCGGATGATCCTCCGGAGATAAACGGATTTGCTTTTGGGGTTCCCCTGATGCCTGCTGTTCACCCGGGTAGCTGAAAGCCATAATAGTCAGGATTCCAAGGATAAGGCTTAAAACGATAAATAGACGGGAGTTGTTCATAGGTGTCGTTTGTACCGTAAATATACTCAAGCCCGGAATGGATTCACAAGAAGACTGATGGAAATCAGGCAATTTATACCCGAAATAAATTAGTAGATCGACAAAATGCATATTTTTGAATGAGCAAAATCAGCACATGAAGAACTGGCGTGATATAAGCTACCTGGAAAGCGGAGATCCGAAGCAGAAGGAAACATTTGAAGCTATTAATAGTTCCGGAATATTTGAGATGCTTGCCGGGTTTGACCCGGTACTGACAGGCACATACCCAATAGAGATCTATCTGCCTGATAGCGATATTGATATCATTTGCTGCTTCGAAAATGCCGGTGCTTTTCTGGAAAGGCTGCAATCATCTTTTTCTCCCTTTCATGATTTTGAGACAAAAACGAAAACCATCAGGGGAATACAGAGTGTCATTGGCAGGTTCGAGTATGCCGGTTTCTTGTTTGAAGTTTTCGGGCAGGCGGTACCGGTAGAAAAGCAAAATGCATACAGGCACATGGTGATCGAATACACCATTCTATCATCAAATGATCATTCTTTCAGGAAGAAGATATTGGAATTAAAGAAAAAAGGCCTCTCTACCGAGAAAGCCTTTGCAATTTTATTGGAGATCGAAGGTGATCCCTATACGGGTTTATTGGAATATGGTGCTGGGGTTTGAGGGTTTTGAACTCTGAAATCTGAACTCTGAAATCCACCCAACACTCAACACTCAACACTCAAAACTATTCTTTAATAAGATGCACATCCATTTGCGGGAACGGAATATTAAGCCCCTCAGAAGTGAAAGTTTTATAAACCTTTTCATTCATATCAAAGAAAATGCCCCAATAGTCGGCGCCTTTAGCCCACACCCTGACAACAATATTCACTGAGCTGTCGCCAAGTTCTGAGAGTGCGATAAAGGGCTCAGGATCTTTCAGGATGCGCTCATCTGCATTGATAAGGTCAAGCAGCACCTTCTTAGCTTTGTCGTAATCATCACCATATCCAATGCCAAAAGTAAAATCAACCCTTCTGGTTTCCAGGGCTGAAAAATTGGTGAGGGATGAGTTCGATAACTGGGCATTCGGAATGATAATAAGCTTATTATCCGGAGTATTCAGGATGGTTGTAAATATCTTGATCTCCTTAACAGTTCCCATATGGCCGGCACCTTCAACAAAATCGCCAACTTTATAAGGTTTGAAGAGCAGTATCATTACACCACCGGCAAAATTCTGCAATGTACCCTGCAGGGCAAGGCCGACAGCAAGGCCGGCGGCACCGATGATGGCAATGAAGGAAGTGGCTGCAATGCCAACCATACTCATCACACTTATGAAGAGAAGTATCTTAAGAGTGATGGATATAATGCTCCTCAGAAATCCCTGGAGCGAGGGATCCATGTCTTGTTTCCTGGTCATTCGGCGAAAACCTCCCATCAGGAGTTTGATTACCCACAGGCCGATTATCAGAACCAGAATGGCTCCGATCACATTGGGACCATAAGAATAGATGAAATCTGAAATCTTGTCCCAGCTAACGTTAAATAATAACATTTTAATGGTTTTTAGTTAAATATTTGATTTAATAAGAGCAACAGGATAGGTATTTATTCAACACATCAACAAATATGACATGGTATTGTTCATAATAATCATCCATCGCCACCAGTAACCAGTAGCCAGTAACCAGTAACTAGTGCCTAAAGTGAGCTAAAGTGAACTAAAGTTAGAAGTTATCCAGCATCCAGCATCCAGCATCCAGTATCCAGCATCCAGTATCCAGCATCCAGTATCCAGTATCCAGCATCCAGCATCCTACTTCAACCACTTATCAAGCCAGTCGTAAAAGGTCCTTTGCCATAATATCCCGTTCTGCGGGCTGAGTACCCAGTGGTTTTCATCAGGGAAGAAAAGGAATTCTGCGGGCACTCCTCTGAGCACAGCTGCATTGAAGGCACTCATGCCTTGCGTATAAGTAATCCTGTAATCGAGCTCCCCGTGGATGATAAGGATTGGCGTATCCCATTTGGCGATGAATTTATGAGGAGAATTGGCATAAGAGTTCATGGCCACCTTATTGTCTTTTTCCCAGAAAGCACCACCGAGGTCCCAGTCAGCAAACCACATCTCTTCTGTCTCGAGGTATTGGGATTCAAAGTTGAACATGCCGTCATGGGAGATAAAAGCTTTGAAACGCTTGTCGTGGTTGCCGGCCAGCCAGAATACAGAGAATCCGCCATAGCTGGCTCCAATGGCACCCAGGCGGTCATTGTCGATAAATGGTTCTTTCGACACCTCATCGATGGCCGACAGGTAATCTTTCATATTCTGTCCGCCATAATCACCACTGATCTGCTCATTCCATGCCTGCCCGAATCCCGGAACACCACGACGGTTGGGTGCTACAATAATATAGCCGTTGGCTGCCATCATCTGAAAATTCCATCGGTATGACCAGAACTGGCTTACCATGCTTTGTGGCCCGCCCTGGCAATACAATAGTGCCGGGTATTTTTTTGAAGGGTCGAAATGTGGCGGGTATATCACCCAGGTAAGCATATCTTTATTATCAGTTGTTTTGATCCAGCGCTTCTCAACCTTGCCCATGGTGATCTTATCCAGGAGTTCTTTGTTAACAAAAGATACCTGGGTGTCGGATCCGTCTTCCGGATTTACTGCAAAGACCTCTGTGGGTATCGACATAGATTGGCGCGTTGCGATAAGCATGTCGCCTGCAAAGGCTACAGAACGGTAATTGTGGATGCCTTCAGTGATCTGCCTGAAAGTGCCGCTGCCCATGTCCAGTGCAAATATCTCATAGGATCCCAGGTGTGCACTGATGAAAAATATCTCTTCAATGCCGTTCCACGCAAAGCCGCCGGCATTCTGGTCAAACTCCTGTGAGAAATTTGTGGTCTCACCCGAAGCAATATCATAGACGATCAGCCGGGTCTGATCCGATTCATAACCATCCCGTTCCATACTTTCCCATGCGATCATACTGCCGTCGGGGGAATATACGGGGGCCATATCGAAGCCCATCATGCCCTCTGAAATATTCTTTGTCTTTCCGCTTTCCAGCTCATACAGGTATATGTCGGAATTGGTTGATGTGGAGTATTCCTTGCCTGTTTTTTTCTTGCAGGTATAGGCAATAGTTTTGCCATCAGGGCCCCAGCATATCTGCTCCATTCCGCCAAAAGGGCTCAGGGGAGATCCCCAAGGTTCGCCATCCATGATGTCGTTGAGGTCGGCAATGCCTTCATCTGAGTACTCAGCAATAAAAATATGGCTGTATGAATCTACCCAGTGGTCCCAGTGGCGGTACATCAGGTCTGTGTTGATACGCCCGCTGGCATCAGGAAGGCCTTCATACAATTCCGCAAATGGGTTATCAATACATACTTCTTTTATAAAGAGAATATGTGACATATCGGGGGCGTAACTGAAACCGCTGACCCCTCCCTCAATATCTGATATCTTTTGTAAACCGGTACCGTCGGTATTCATTTCCCATAACTGTACACTACCGGAGGCAGAAGAGAGGAACCCGATCATTTTTCCGTCGGGGCGCCACAGGGCATTGAATTCGCTTTTTGGAGAATGCGTTAATTGCACAACATCACTCCCATCAGGGTTCATCAGGTAAAGTTCACGGTTGCCCTTGTTTTGATCAATACTGTAATACGAGAGCCCGTAAAGCAAGCTGTTGCCGTCAGGCGACACCTGAACATCACTCAGCCTGCCATAGGCCCATAATACTTCAGGGCTCTGGATGTCATTGCTGAGTTCCGGCATCTGTTTGCCAATAATTACTGCTTCTTCTACATTGGCTTTATCACCGGTATTGGTGCATGCGGAAATGATCAAAGCCATAATGGTCAGTGGGATCAGAAATCTGCTGTTCATAAGGATTTATTTAAGTGAAATGATTAAATGAGGTTCTTTCAGATGCTGTAAATGTCGTAAATTTCTAAAAAAGATGCAAATCTGCAGTATTGATCGTGTCAGCCGTTGGCTGATTATATCCAACCGTTAACTGTTTTACGGTAACCGTTAAATGAAAGCACATTGGATACCTTACCGTATTGATTTATTTTTGACCTTTATGGATTATTTACAACTAAATCTAACAACTATGAAAAACTTGACCCTTTTGTTAATTTGTTTAATGTTCGGCCTGGCTGTTTTTGCTCAGAGCAGGCCGATAATTCCACAGGATATTAAAAACATTCCTCTGGAAAATGTTCCAATTGCCTCCGTTGATGAATCTCTGAACACGGATGCAACTTTCAATGATTATAAGTTTGGCGACTGGACAGAGGAAAATGTAGGCACCACTATTTTTGACCTTCAGTCGAACTATGCATGCCAGAACCGGCTATATCTTTTCGATGATGGCACCATGGGAGCTACATGGACCAGGGGCCTGGAGGAAACAACCTTTCCCGACAGGGGAACAGGTTATAACTTCTTCGATGGCTCAAGCTGGGGAGAAATTCCTGCTGTACGTATAGAATCCACCCGTTGTGGCTGGCCATCCTATATGCAATATGGCCTGAATGGTGAAATGATCGTTGCACATACCGGTGGCGACGACGGCCTTGTGATGAACTACCGTACAACGCGTGGCAGCGGTGCCTGGACTGAGATGTTCTTTGCAGGACCGGAAGATCATGAAGATATCATCTGGCCCAGGGTTGTTACAGCCGGTGCCGATCTTTTAACTATGCATGTTTTTGGTGTTACCACACCTGAGGGTAACGGCGGCACACTTTATCTGGGAATGGACGGTGCCATGGTATACTCTCGCTCCACTGACGGAGGTACAACATGGGCTGATGAGAATATCATCCTGGATGGCATGGGGCCTGACTATTACAGCCATACCGGCGGTGATTATTATGCAATTGCCAACCCGCAAGGCGACAATATTGCTTTTGTCATGGCCAGCAAATGGCAGGATATGTATTTGATGAAATCGGAAGATAATGGTGTGACGTGGAATAAAACAATGATCTTCGAGCACCCGTATCCTTTCTTCGACTGGGATGTAACCATTACAGATACATTTTTCTGTCCTGATGGTGCAGTAGCTGTTGCACTCGATAACGATGGCGTTGCCCACATTACTTTTGGGATCACACGTGTCGGCCACTTCGATACCGGCGATACTTACACCGCATTTCCTTTTTATGATGGAGTGGGATACTGGCGTGAAGGAATGCCGGAATTTGACGATGGTGAAATGAACCTGAATGCACTGGATCCTGATCTGCTTGAAGAAAATGTAAACCTTATCGGATGGACACAGGATCTCAACGGCAACGGCGAATGGGATGTGATCGGCACTATTGAAAGCCTGGGCAATTACCGTACAGGTATATCCAGCCACCCCACCATGACCATCGATGAAAATAATTATATATATGTAGTATTCTCATCCATTGCAGAAACTTTCCAGACTGATGAGCAGAACTACAAGCACCTTTTTGCCCGCACATCGAAGGATGGTGGTGATACCTGGGGAGATGAATTTTACGACCTGACCGGAGATATCGTTCATGTATTTTCAGAATGTATCCATCCGGCCATGGCTGATAATACCGATGATTATATCCATCTGATCTATCATGAAGACACAGAACCCGGACAGGCAGTTCAGGGCGACCTGGATCCTTACGGTGACAATAACGTACCGTATATCAGGATCATGAAGCCTGAGATACTCGGAATTGGTGGTAATTCACAGGAGATCAGCACGATCGACTTTATTTCACAAAATCATCCAAACCCGGCTGTGCATAGCACCGATATCAATATCCACCTTATGTTCTCATCAAATCTTTCTGTTCATGTACATAATATGATAGGGCAGAAGGTTGTCGAGATTGATCGTGGTTATTTAGCTCCCGGAGTTCATACCGTTTCAATGGATGTCAGCGACCTTCAGGATGGTGTGTATTTCTACACCGTTATTGCCGGTGGCGAAAGCATGACGAAAAAGATGATCGTAGGTCATTAAGATAATCCTGCCCCTGACATATAATTCTGTGTGACGAGTGCAGAGTCGTCAGATGCAGAGCCCCGCCAAAAAAAAGCGGGGCTTTTTTTTACTTCTTCTATCATCTATCCCCTTCACAATCTCCTTCTCCTATTCCTTCTGCAATCAGAAGTCCAAGGAGAATTAGGCGATTGTCGATTGTCGGTTGTCGATTTTCGATAGGATTTTCGATTTAAAAGTTTAGCAAATGAGCCAGGGTAGAATATGGCAGGGAATGAAATAGCAATTTTAGTGAACCGTCATGTGAAGATAATGAATTGTTCAATTTGTTTAGGCAACATGATTTTATGGGTTTTATTGGAATTTGGAATTTGTTTAGAATTTAGGAAATTAGGATTTAGATTTTTTCACCCAACACCCAACAACTTGTCCTGAGCGAAGCCGAAGGGCCCAACACCCAAAACCCGAACCTGACGGCCATTGGTTTTTTCTTTTACAACCTTCATTCTCAAGCAAGCTTGGAATTCAGCTTGCAAAAGAAAAACCCAACACTGCGTGCAGGGTTTTTGTTGTAGCGAGAACGAGAATTGAACTCGTGACCTCCGGGTTATGAATCCGACGCTCTAACCAACTGAGCTACCTCGCCGTTTAAACGGCTGCAAATATACATTTTTTTTGGTTTTTAAAACACAGGAGTACATAAATACAGCCGTTAATATTTTTCGTTGAACAACTAATTTGCCCTAAGTATTATTACTTAGAAGCCTTGGGGATTGTACGGTAATTGCCATTTCGCTTATGATCTGAGAAAAAACTATACTTACATTTATGAAACTTTTAACCGGTCTATAAGTATAAGTTTACAAATCACCCCAAAATTGGTGATCAGAAACGGACCTGAAAGTTTTAAGTGAAATTATGCATTAACCCTATTACTATGAAGAGGATGCGCTATTTAATTGTCGTGATGTTGGTCACATTATTTCTTTCCCAGGGAATACGTGCCCAGGAGATTGAAATCACACCCCTGTTAGGATATACATTCAGAAGTGATCTGAGGTTTATTGAGGGTACTATGGAAGTGAATGATATTCTCAATATCGGTGCGAATTTCAGTTTCCCTACTTCAAGTCACACCGGCAGGTTCGAAATCCTGCTGGCGAATTCGTTCACACATGCAACCTGGAACGAATCCCCTGATCATGCCGACCTTATTTCTGAGACGAGCTATTCCATGATGGTCACCTATTTTCAGGTTTCATGGGTTTGGCAAGCAGAGATCAATCGGGATTTTCTCTTCTTCTTCGGCCCCAGCCTGGGACTGGTGAATTATAATATCTCGAAATCAGATGTTGAAAATATGCCGAGGTTCTCCGTCGGGGCACAAACCGGTTTAAAATACTTTTTCGACAATGGTTTGGGCTTACGGGCTCAATGCCATATGGTACTCCCTGTTTTTATGGGAAATGGAAAGCATTTCAGGGGTATCACAGACGTTAGCGGGCAGGACAGCTACCTGAATGTTAACTCTACTACTTTTCCGGTGAACTTAGTTATGGATGTCGGAATCATATTCCGTATCAATACCAGATATTAACAAATAAGGCAACCATATACATTAAGCGCATCACCTTT
>JAGLEK010000027.1 GCA_023145125.1 Bacteroidales bacterium
TGGGTACCGGTACCGGTGGTGCTGACGAAAGTGTACTGCAAGCCGGATTGGGTACTTATGGCTTCGGTTGCCAGTATCCTCTGGATTACAGGATCGCTGATGACTTTGAAGTTGTTGGCAGCGCCTGGACAGTCGATGAGATCGTTGTTTACGGTTACCAGACAAACTCAGGGCCTCCTTCATCATTTGTTGGATGTTACCTGCAGATTTATGACGGTGACCCATCAGCAGGTGGTACAGTTATCTGGGGTGACCAGGTTACTAACGTACTGACTACAACTGACTGGACCGGTATTTACCGTGTTAATGCAGTTGGTGGTGGATCAGCACGTCCGATCATGTACCTTGCCTGTGCAACTCCCGGCCTGTCTCTGCCAGCCGGAGTATACTGGCTCGAGTATTCACTTGACGGAAGTGGATCATCAGGTCCATGGACACCTCCTGTAACTATTGACGGCATGCTTGCCACAGGTAACGGCCTGCAGTTCACTGGTTCATGGGGACCTGCAATGGACGGTAGCTACCAGCAAGACTTCCCATTCCTGTTCAACGGAAATGCCGGTGGTCCTACTCCTGTTGTACCTGATAACTTTATCGGTTATAACCTGTATCGCGACTTTAACAATATCGCATACATACCTTACATTGGTGAGGACACTACACATTACTTTGATTATGATCTGGAGCCACTCTGCTACGAATATGACGTAACAGCTGTCTATGACCTTACTCCTTATGGCTTCCCGGGTGAAACTGCGGAATCTATGTACGAAGGTCCGTTCGACGTTTGCGTTGAATACGGATGGCCACTTGCATTTGTGGAAGACTGGACCACCGGTTCATTTGATCCTAACCTCTGGACTCATGGTGATAACTGGGTGGTTAACGGTCAGTTCGGTAACCCGATGCCTTGTGCAGAATTTACATGGGATCCTGTACTGAATGATTATAAATCAGCCCTGACAAGTTATCCTATCGATGGTAAATACCATCCGGGAACAACTGATGCATACATTGACGGACGTATCTTCTTCGACTTTGACATTAGTCTTGTTGACAATGGCTCATCAGGCGACGAGATCATTAACGTTGAAGTATGGGATGATGGTAACTGGTTCAACGTAGCCACTTTCAGCAATGCTGATGGCAACTTTGAATGGACTTCTTACCACTATGAGATTTCAGACCACGCTTTTGGAAAGATCTTTAAAGTTCGTTTCCAGGCTGAAGGTGTGAACTCATCAGGTATCATTTCATGGTTTGTTGATAACATCCATCTCTACAGAGAGTGTGA
>JAGLEK010000270.1 GCA_023145125.1 Bacteroidales bacterium
GGGTCGGTAGCATTGATGTATGAAGCCTTAACTTCAGTATCGGAGCCTTCTGCATTTGTAGCTACAAGGGTAACTTCATAACTGCCTGCCACATTAAAGGTAACTTCAGGATACTGAGAACCGGCACTGGTACCATTTACGAATGTGACTGTAGCCGGATCGAATGACCATGCCCAGCTTGTCGGGCCATTGGTTGAAAGGTCGGTAAAGGTAACGGTTGATCCCGTCATTGGGTTCGTTTCATCGGCAGAGAAGTCTGCAACAGGTGGCAAGGCTGTGCCTGCACCTATTCCTGTTATGACCAATGAGAATACCTGTGATCCGCCGGAAAGAGTTCCGTCGTGGTCAACCACAATGGTATAATCAACACCGGCTGCCGGAGCATCGATGGTAACCATTTCCACATTATCTACATTATTCTCTCCGCTGCGCGTTGCTGCATTAGAGGGATTGTTACGTTCGAGTTTCCAGGGATAGTAGGTGTTGGACCCCTGTGTGATCCTGATGTCAAGTTCATTCACGATCATAGCAGTTATCGGGTCAAGCGAGGCACCTACAGGAGTACCCGGAACATCTGTCCAGACGATGGTGACCTGCAGGGGCTGTCCGCCTGCAGCAGTGATAGTACGTTGATAGCTTCCACCATTGTTCAGTGTAATTTCTTCTATGGTATTGAGTGATACATCATCTGAGATCACATCAGCGGCAGCAAGAGTATTCATCAGCCCCCAGCCGAATTCATAGTCAGGCCCGTCATTATTACCGGCTTCATCGGCAGTATGGATTATCAGGGCTTTCAGGGTAGATGCACGCATAAAATTCCCGGTCCCGTTCAGGTTTTCATAGTGTTCCTGCAGGAGGATCGCAGAACCCGCGGCCGAAGGTGTCGACATAGAGGTTCCGCTCAGGGAGGTGTAATCTGAGTTACTGTCATCGTCGGTGGAGTAAAGGCTCACCCCATTGGCAACAATGTCGGGCTTAATGCGGCCGTCGTCGGCAGGGCCCCATCCGCTGAAATAGCTCATCACCACGCTGGAAGGCGTAGTATACCCACCGGCGATATCTTCAACGGCACCAACCGTTAATACATTTTTGGCGATCCCGGCATGTCCAATACAAT
>JAGLEK010000271.1 GCA_023145125.1 Bacteroidales bacterium
CAAAACCCGGCAGCTTTCTGTGATCATGGCATAAGCAGTGTCGGGTGGCGCCGGGGGATTATTTCTTACAGACCCCAACGACATACCCGTCATGGATATAAGCCTGTCAGAACGGTTATAAACCTCTATAAAATCGCTTCCTCCGGGAAAAGGATTGAATAATACTTCGTTGATCACCACATCCTGCCATTGTGCTGTACCCGGGAGGCCAAGGCCTGTATTCCCGGCTATGAACATGGTATCCCCTACACAATTTGAGATAACTGAATTATACGAAAGCCGGTATATTATTCCCGGAAGCAATGGGTTTTTTGGGTACAGGATGAATGACATAAAAAAAGGATCCTCCGGCAATATTGCAAGCACAGGGCCCGCACCCCTGTCAATTGTAAAAAGCTGGGGCGTGAGCGTTATGTTGCCATGAATCGATTGGTTAAAAACCACCCTGATCCTTACAGAGTCCATGACACACACCCTTACTATTTCGGGCTGAATAAATATCTCATCAAAAACACTGTTCTTCGCACCGGGGCTCCCACCTTTATTATTAACAGATGCCTGCCAGTTAGCTGATAACAGGCATGGATTATAAGGATTTATCTGTTCCAGCGACCAACCCCCATCCTCCTTTTCATCATCTTCATACCAGGTATCATCGTAATAAAGGGCAGAGATAATTGCTCCCACCCCATTGTTCAGTATAAGGCTTTGCCCGCCATTTGTAAGGGAAAAACTTTGCAGGCCGAAATAATTTCCGAATATGGCAAATTGATCAACAGCCTCATCCTTTCCTATAATAAGATACCCTCCGGGCTCTATCCGGGCTCCCGTGAGCTCTTTTATACTTGTACCGACCTCCAGAGTCCAGCCTGTAAGATATATCGGCAGGGCCGTTGTATTGAATAATTCAAGGTATTCATAATCCGGGAGCCCGACCGGGGGCGATGGGTCTGCCATGATCTCATTGATCACCACATCATATTTGCGTGCTTCGTACCATGAAAATTCCATTGTTGTATCCTGCATCACATTTCCTGCCTGATCGGCAACTCCCGTAATACTGATTTGAAGCAATTTTCCATAAGGAAGGCTGTCAGTAAAAAACAGGTCAATGCGTGAAGGATCTGCCTCTTGAATATGGGCAGTGCCGGGATGGCCAATTCCATTACTGAGCAGGTAATTTGTGTTTTGCTCAGCACTTTCCTGTTCTGGGTACTCTGAAAAAACTACTTCCAGATGATCAGGTGCAGTAAGAATAATATTTTGTACTTGCGGAGCGATGGTATCGTATTGCGGCGCACCGGCATAAAAGTTATCGAAATAAAACTTTTTGCTATTACTGGAAGTGTAATTGCAATATACACCTAAATAGCCCTCATCATATGGCAGGGATCCCGTACAACTCCCCTCGTATAAATAATTTTCTTCTCCATTATAATCTGCAAATAAATCCCACATCCCATTATTAAAGAGCACTTTTATTCCGCATTGAAAAGAAGATGCAATGGCTCCGGGGGTGGCCCTTATAAGGCTAGTGGTATCTCCATTCAACTGTCTCATCAGCCTGATTGCATCATTTGACCCGCTTTCGCCCAACTGAAGAAAAATTCCATC
>JAGLEK010000272.1 GCA_023145125.1 Bacteroidales bacterium
ATTGGTACACGGAAAGGTGAGCAGCTTACGTAGTTAAATCCAAGTGTGTTGCAAAATTCAACCGATGAAGGCTCTCCTCCATGTTCACCACAGATGCCGATCTTGATATCGGGCCGGGTCTTACGGCCTTTTTCAACAGCCATCTCCATCAATAGTCCAACGCCTTCCTGATCAAGAACCTGGAATGGATCATATTCCAAAATTCCCTTTTCAAGGTAAACAGGCAGGAATTTGCCGGCATCGTCCCTTGAATAGCCATAGGTCATCTGGGTGAGGTCGTTGGTTCCGAAGCTGAAGAATTCAGCTGATTCAGCAATCTTATCGGCAGTCAGTGCGGCCCTGGGTACTTCTATCATGGTTCCCAGCATGTAATCCATACGCTCGCCACGCTCTTCAAAGACCTTCTCAATGGTGCTGCGTACGAGATCTTCCTGCATCTTCATTTCTTTCAGGGTGCCTGTGAGCGGGATCATGATCTCGGGCTTGGCATTCACGCCCTTTGCCTTCAGGTTGAGGGCAGCTTCTATGATAGCCCGGGCCTGCATCTCTGATATCTCAGGATATGTATTTCCCAGGCGACAGCCACGGTGTCCGAGCATGGGGTTTACTTCTTCCAACTCATCAACCTTTGCTTTTACATCTTCCAGGCTTATGCCCAGCTCATCGGCCATCTCCTTCTGGTTCTCATCTTCATGTGGTACGAATTCATGCAGTGGAGGATCGAGCAGACGAACAGTAACAGGAAGGTCGTGCATTGCTTCGAATATGCCTTCAAAGTCTTCACGCTGGATGGGGAGCAGCTTTTCAAGCCCCTTCCTTCTTCCTTCTTCATCGGAAGCAAGGATCATCTCGCGCATGGCCTTGATGCGGTCGCCTTCGAAGAACATGTGTTCGGTACGGCAGAGGCCGATTCCCTGTGCCCCAAAGTTCCTGGCCACCTCGCTGTCGTGTGGTGAGTCGGCATTTGTACGGACCAGCATTGTCGCATATTTGTCAGCCAGGTCCATCAACTTGCCAAAGAAACCGCTGAGTTCAGGATCAATGGTAGCGATCTTGCCATCATACACTTCGCCGGTGCTTCCGTTCAGTGAGATCCAGTCGCCTTCATTATATGTTTTGCCGTCCACTTCCATGGTACGGGTCTTATAATCGATCTTTACGGTGCCTGCACCGGAAACACAACATTTTCCCATGCCACGTGCCACAACGGCAGCGTGTGAGGTCATCCCTCCGCGAGCGGTGAGGATACCTCTTGCAGTGTTCATGCCTTTCAGGTCTTCGGGTGAGGTTTCAATACGTACGAGGATCACATCTTTGCCTTTTTCTGCCCATTCTTCGGCATCATCGGCATGATATACGATCTGCCCGGTAGCTGCGCCCGGAGAAGCCGGAAGCCCTTTTGCCACGATGTTGGCTTCCTCGATGGCATCCAGGTCGAATACCGGGTGCAGGAGTTCATCAAGCTTGTTGGGCTCATTACGCAGGAGGGCTGTTTCTTCATCCAGCATGCCTTCGTCGAGCATTTCCATGGCGATGCGCACCATGGCGGCACCTGTACGTTTGCCATTACGGGTTTGCAGCAGCCAGAGACGTCCGTCCTGAATGGTGAACTCAAGGTCCTGCATATCTTTATAATGGTCTTCCAGCTTCTGCTGAATTTCGTCAAGTTCTTTGTAAAGCCCCGGCATGACCTCTTCCAGTGAAGGGAAGTTTGTGGCACGTTCCTCTTCGCTAACATTGGCAAGCACTGCCCAACGCTGTGATCCTTCCTTGGTGATCTGCTGTGGGGTACGGATACCGGCCACCACGTCTTCGCCCTGTGCATTGATAAGGTATTCACCATTGAATATATCTTCTCCGGTACCCGCATCACGGGTGAAGGCAACACCTGTGGCAGAGTTATCGCCCATATTACCGAATACCATTGCCTGTATGTTTACCGCTGTTCCCCATTCATCGGGGATGCTGTTGAGTTTCCTGTAATATACTGCACGATCGTTGCCCCATGAGTCAAATACAGCGAGGACTGAGCCCCAGAGCTGTTCCCATGGATCGCTTGGGAAATCTTTGCCTGTATTTTCTTTTACGGCAGCCTTAAAGCGGCGGACCATTTCTTTGAGGTCGTCAGCAGTGAGGTCGGTATCGAGTTCTACGCCTTTTTCTTCCTTCAGTCTATCTATGATCACCTCGAAAGGGTCATGGTCTTCTTTTGAAGCAGGTTTCATGTCCATAACCACATCGCCGTACATCTGTACAAAGCGGCGGTATGAATCCCATGCAAACCTTTCGTTGCCTGAGTTTTTTGCGATGCCTTCAACGGCTGCATCATTCAGCCCGAGGTTAAGCACGGTATCCATCATGCCCGGCATGGAAGCCCTGGAGCCTGATCTTACAGAGAGGAGAAGCGGGTTATCGTTGCTTCCGAAGGTTGTTCCCATCACTTCTTCCAGGAATTTGACTCCGGCTTCCACTTCAGCCTTGATGGCTTCAATGGTATTATCCGATCCCTTTATAAAATAATCATTACAAACCTCAGTGGTGATGGTGAATCCGGCAGGTACCGGAACCCCGATAAGGTTCATCTCGGCCAGGTTGGCGCCTTTGCCACCCAGCAGGTTTTTCATGCTTGCATCACCTTCTGCGGTGCGATTCCCGAATTTGTAAACGTGCTTTTGATTACTCATTATTGCTAATAGTTTATATATGTTTCTGATTTTTAACTACTTGACTTTTGAAATTTAAGCTTACGAAGATACGAAAAAAGCATTAAAATTTTACACTTAATTTGTAATTTATCTGCAATAAAGGTGTTAGGTGTCAGGTGAAATTTTGAGTTTTGAATTTTGAAGGAATTTTTTAACACAAAGGGCACCAAGGTATACACAAAGGTCACAAAGAAAACCCCTTAGTGTCCCTTTGTGAGGCACTTTGTCCTTCGTGGTTAAGGAATCTAACTTCACACCTCTCAATTCTCCACTCCAAATAGGCACTAGCCACTCGGCACTAGGCATTATGCACTCCCTGCCCCCTGTACCCAATGTGACATTGTGAAGTGCGCAGCCTTGACATACATCTGTCCCTTTCGTATATTTGGTCTCAATTGGCAGTTTTGTCTTTAATCAATTCCAAATCATGGGCCTTATGAAAACTATTCTTTATTTTCTGTTTGTTCTTTTTGTACTCACATTCTCAGCCTTTTCGCAAAAGGTGGTTCCAGGTGATCGTGTGCAAACCCGTGTTAATGTGCGTGACATGCCCTCAACATCAGGCATGAGGATTGGCAGCCTGGAGATCGGAGAATCGGCAGTGCTGATCACCGATACCATCCCTTATTGGTATCAGGCCATCATAAATACGGGCGATACGGGCTATGTGAGCAAAGCCTGGACAAGCATTGTCGAGGAGCCGGCCGTTTCTGATAAGGGAGACCTTGTGATCGGTTCGTGGAACATCAAATGGTTCGGTAATTCTTCTAATGACAGGCATAACTATCTGGCCATGGCAGATATTGTTATGGATATGGATGTGTTGGCCATTCAGGAGATCAAGGGTGGTCACTTCACTGACCGACTCGATTCCTTGCAGGCCGAACTGGACAGAAGGGGATATAATTATACATATATTTTCTGTGAGGAAACAGGCTACAAGGACAATCCCGGTGTAGATAAGAACAATTACGTTGAACGCTATGCGTATTTCTGGGATGCAGACAGGGTGGAGCTGCTCAATCCAGATACTCCTTATTATTATATCAGTGAGCCCATCATTAATAATCCATATTTCCGTGCTGTACCCATTGTGTCCGATTTTAAGGTAAAGAGTGAGGAGGGTTTTGATTTCAGGATTGTTACTATTCACACCGTGTACAACGATAAAATTGAGGAGGTAAGGGCAGCTGAGATCAGGTTTTTGCACGAATGGATGAATGAGCAGGTCTTTAATCTTGATATCCAGGAGAAAGATATTTTCATCATCGGCGACTTTAATGCAAATCCTAAAGGACAAACGGCCTTTTTCGATAGCATTATTACAGATACGACAGGATACAGGGTGATCTTCAATGAACCGCTCCTGGCAGGTGAATCCTCAAAACGGACTACAATCCTGGTGAAGCAGAATATTACAGAAAAAGACCATCAGCTACCTGCATACGATCATCTGCTTTTGTCGAAACATACTACTTATGCTATTCCAATTTATCCCATTACATGGGCATCAGGGATAATTGGTGTTGGCGAATTCGACCAGGAACAGAAATGGGAGGGAATGACCAGGCATGAGATTATCGCTGCCATGTCCGACCACCGCCCAATCTGGATCAAGCTGGATTATAATACGGAAGACCGGGACTAGAAGTTTTTTCAACACAAAGGGCACCAAGGTATGCACAAAGGTCACAAAGGAAATCCCTTAGTGTTCTTTGGGTTGAAAAGACTTCTCAATTATTAACTTTAACCAGCA
>JAGLEK010000273.1 GCA_023145125.1 Bacteroidales bacterium
ACTTATCCAGGCTTCCTGAAAAAAGCCCCATGCATAATTTTGCCATAATTTTTATTTTTAGAATTGCTGTTTCGTTATTTACAGAACATATTTATATTAAAACTATCACCCACAACCACCTGATTCCTCAACTTCTGGCGCTGCTTTATTACCAGTCTCACCGTCTCCCGTTTCAATTAGTTCGGGGAAGGCTTCATTCCATTCCTGCCAGCCACCATCAATAAGATATACCTTTTTATATTTCAATAGTTTTAAAGCAGGACAGGCCAGGGAGGCCCTGTCGTTAGTCTGAGAATAAATATATATTGTTTCTCTTCTGTTTGAAATTTTACCGGAAAATTCCAATACCCCTCTTGGAATATTGATTGCGCCCGGAATATGCCCTTCTGTAAATTCTTCATTTTCACGGCAGTCGATAATTTTATATTCTCCCTTATGGTCCAGTACTGCTTTCAACTCGCTTACCGTGATCTTTGTGATGTCGGATTGGGCATCGCTGATCATCTGATCAACATTATCGTATGTATTATTCTTTTTTGAGCCACAGCTTCCGACAATTATTACCAGTAGTAAGAGAAGTAAGAGCTTGTATGTTTTCATCATTGTATCGGTTTAATTGTTAGCTGAAATTTATTTTGTTTTCCATATTATCTCATCCGCCACAGCCACCTTCTTCTTCCTTTGTTCCACTTCCTGAATCAAATTCAGGATCCCATGCAATCATCCCCCCCGAAAGGTTTTTAACATTGGAATATCCTAATTCAGATAATGTTTTGGCAGCTAAAATGCCTCTGTCACCTTTTTTGCAATAAATTATTATATCTGAATCTTTTTCAGGGACAGGCATATATTCTCCTTCCCAGAATGCTTCATCTCCAATGGTAAATTCAAGAATACCGCGGGGTATGTGTGTAGCGTAAAATATACTGTTCTGCTCAAACTCTGCATATTGACGAACATCGATAAGGAAAAAATCTTCCTGATTTTCCATTTTAATATTTAATTCGTCGACAGTAATTTCTTCAATATATGGTTTTGTATCTGCTGCTAATTCCTTTCCGTTCTCATATATGCTTGTACAAGCGGAAAATACTACCAGAGCAGATAATACAGCTATCCAATAATAATATTTAAAATTTTTCATGATCTTATTTATTGTCAGATTAATAAGCACTGAATTTCCCGGTTTTTTCATTCCATTTAACAAATACATACCATATCAGGATAATAAATGTTATAAAGGCAAATGCTCCGGGATATCCTAAATAATCTGGCAGAAAGCTTTTAAAATCCCAGCTTTTTGGAAGTGAATCAACAATTGGCGGTACAATATATAATTTTGATATTGGTGAAATAAGAAGGAATCCGAGGGCTGAAGCCCACAGCTTTACCTGTCCTTCGCCAACACGCCAGAGCGTCCCGACAGCACAACCACCGGCTATTGTCATGCCAATGCCAAAAATGAAACCTCCGATAGCGGCCCGGAAGAAAAAATGGGGGAATACCCATGTCATTTCCCTTGCGCGAAGTGCAACATCTCCCACGCCAATACCAAAATACTTTATTATGGTAAACCCGAATAATCCGACCAGTAAACCTGTCATTACCCCGACAGAACCATCGGCTTCGCCTGTCATAAAAGGATCGCGAAAAGCTTTTACAATACAAAACCTTGAGCGTTGGCTTATTAAGCCCATGAGCATACCTATAATAATAAACCAGGCCATTATCTTATTACTGCCTGAATATTGATATGCGATTACAAAGGTTATTATGAGCACTATCCAACCCAGCCATTTTTGCCAAATACCACTTTTACCGGTTCCGGCAAAGAAATTATAACTCTTCCCACTGCTGAATTTTGGGAATTTTTCCATTTCCCAAATAAGGTATTTTAATGCGATAATGACACCAATGAATAAGCCGATAGTAAAGATTATTGCACCACCGGACATTGCCGGCATACCGCTGAAAAATGCTCCAATTGTACATCCAATGCCAAAGGTTGCTCCCAATGCCATCAAACTTCCTCCGATAAATCCTTTAATTAATTCTCCTTTTGGAGGAATTCGTAATGCAAATTCCTTTGATAATAGAGCGCCAATGAATGATCCAAGCACCAGGAAAAGACAGAGCATGCCATAAAAGCTTGTACCTAATGGCGCTGCGTTTTCAAAATTGAATACGCCTGTAAGTGCATATACATTTTCACCCCAGTTGTTAATACCTCCGCTTGCCCCCCAGGGGCTTTTTATTGCAAAAAGCAGAATGTTCAGGGTGCCCAGTACTATTCCTCCAACCCATACAGGCCAGTGTTTTGCAAAAAAAGTTTTATGTAACTGGCTCATTATGCCAGGATCTTTGTTGCTTTCTGACATAATTGCCTCCTATTTCTTCTTTATTAGAAAACGAAAAACTCCACCGGCTAATTCACTTTCATCCAATAAGGTATTACCGGTTTTACCACACCATCTGGGTAGATCCGATTTGGTTCCGGGGTCGGTACCGATCATTTCCAGGACCTCTTCCGATTTCATCCCTTTCATTGCTTTGGCTAATTTCATCATTGGCATAGGGCACGAAAGTCCTTTGCAGTCTAGTGTTTCATTAATTTTTATATCCATAACTCAAGTGTTTAAAAATGGTTCTACTTCTATTGTTAATTACTTAACAAAGTAAGTTTTATAAACTTTATTTAGCAAAAAAATTGGTGTGTGATAAGACTTTAATTAATGTGAATAATCCCACAGATGAATGAAATATATTTAACATGAAAAACACACTATCTTCATAGCTAATATATGTTAACGAATCATATTTAATATGTAATTTAGTTGGTTCAACATAATATGAAGAAATGAGAGAAATTGTAAAGGATAATACATGCAAAGATTGTGTTGTGAAATCCAGTATGATTTATATTCTGGACGATGAAGAGATGGAAATACTATGTAAAAACAGTATAGAAATCCTGTTTCAGAAAGGCGAAAGAATAATAAAGCAGGGAACATTTACACAGAATATCGTTTTTGTTAAATCAGGAATAATTAAATTGCATTTATCGGGGCCGATGCATAAAGATGAAATCTTGAAAATTGAAAAAGGCCCTTTATTTGTTGGTGTGCCTGATGTGTTTGCTAATAAGATACATAATCATTCAGTAACTGCCCTGAGCGATACTGCGGCCTGTTTTATTGACTATACCGGGTATAAATATTTAGTGCAGAATAATGGGAAGTTTGCTCATGAATTAATAAAAACCTTAAGCAATAGCATTATAAATTATTATAACCATTGTGTAAGTAAGACTCAAAAACAGTTAGCTGCCACATTTGCAGATGCGTTGTTGTATTTTTCTGATTATATTTTTGAAAGCAACGAATTCCTGATTCCAATAACAAGAGTGGAGTTTGGTGAATACATCGGGACTTCAAGAGAATCCGTCACTAAGCTTATTCATGATTTTGCGAAAGATGATATTATCGGGGTGAATGGGAAGAAGATCAACATACTGAATAAAAAGATTCTTCAGAAGATTAGTAATGCCGGATAAATCCCGGAATCGATTTTTTATTATCCAGTAAGGGATGTGATATGTGTAAATTTTGCACCTCCCGGCACCTGCTACCTGATATCTGTTACCCAATTAATCGTACTTTAGCGGCTTCATAATCCGGCTAATGGAACGAGTAAAAAAGGCGATGAATGATTCTCCTGCAGTACGCTGGGGTGTACTGATCCTGGTGGGTTTCATACTTTCGGTGAACTATTACTTCTATGATGCATTCTCTACTCTGAAGGACCTGATGACAATAGAGTTCGGGTTCACCAATACCGATTACGGGCTTTTCGTTTCCTTTTATTCAATACCGAATACTTTCCTCCTGATGGCAGTCATAGGAGGGATTATTCTTGACAAAATTGGAATTCGCCGGACCGGGTTCATATTTGTTTTCTTTATGGCATTTGGTGCTGTTTTAACGGCATACGGAGCTTCCAGGGCCTATAGCTCCGGAGGATTTGGATACGGCTTCATGCAAACATTCTTACCATCATATTCACCTGAACTCAAAATGATGCTGCTGGGGCGGTTCTTCTTTGGCCTGGGTGCAGAAACCAGCATCGTTGTTGTGAGTAAGATATTGGTCAAATGGTTCAAGGGGAAAGACCTTGCCCTTGCTTTTGGCATTAAGGTTGGCTTCGGCCGCTTGGGGACTTTTGCGGCCCTGCAATTATCACCTGTTCTGGCAGATGGGGGAGCCCATTTGGATACTGCAATATGGCTTGCTGCAATCCTTGTGTTCACCGGCTTATTAGCTTTTATCATATACATGCTAATCGACATGAAGCTGGACAGGCAAATCAAGCATACGGCTATCAATAAAAGCACTGCTAAATTCAAGGCAAAGGATATTTTTGGCCTGCTGGGAAACAGGGCATACCTTTTAATTGCCCTCATCTGTGTGACCTTCTATTCGGCCGTATTTCCCTTTAATGCTTTTGCACCTGACTTTTTGTTAAATAAATTTGGGATGAGCTATGAGGCCAGCGGGCAAATCGCGTCCTTATTACCCTTAGGGACATTGGTTTTTACACCCCTGTTTGGATTCATGATCGACCGCTATGGTAAGGCTGCATCTGCGATGGTACTTGGCTCCCTGGTCTTATTATTGGTCCATTTGAGCTTCACATTTACAACAGTAATGCCGCATATTCCAATGATCATGCTTGGTGTTGCCTTTTCCCTGGTCCCTGCCGCCATGTGGCCTTCTATGGTGAAACTTGTAGACGAAAGGCAGATAGGTACTGCATACGGACTGATGTATTCCATACAGAACCTGGGCCTGTGGGGCGTACCCCTCCTGGCAGGAATAATTCTCGATAAAACAAATCCTGCGAATGCAGAAACGCTGAATTATACACCCACGATGCTCCTGTTTATATTATTAAGTTTCCTTGGACTTATTTTTGCGCTCTTGCTTAAGTATCAGGATAAGAGAAAAGGATATGGTGTAGATTTACCCTTGAATAAAAAATAACAAACAAATCCAAGATAGCGGAATGGTAAGCACCAAATCCTAAACTTGGAAATCCGAAACAAATCCCAAATAGTTTTGAATTTTGTATTTGAATAATTTTGTATTGTTTCGAATTTAGGGATCACTAGTGTCCGGGGAAATTTAGATTGAATTGGTAAAAGGCTTGATAATAGCTCTATTTAAGGCAATATTGTTTTAGAGGGCTTACATAAATATACTTACCACCAAGGCTCTATCCCGATAAATATCGGGACCAAGAATCACCAAGATTAAATAGTTGTCTTGGTGAACCTTAGTGCCTTGGGGACTTGGTGGTAAGTAAAATATGAAGTTTTAACCGGACACTAGTCTTTAGGGATTTAGGATTTAGAGTTTTTATCTTGAACAAAACAAGAATGCTCCTAATTGCCTATTTATCACCACCGAAATTAAACGTAGCTCCGAAATACAGGCTTAGTGAATTAAAAAGTGAATTCATGTTGTTTTGACGAGTACCCTGCAAAGGAGCATTTTCAACACTGTTGTACTCGACAGGATCAGACAGGTTTGCAAACTGTTTTTGGTTCTTTTCGCGGCCTATGGTGTACTGAAGCCCGGTGATCAGGTCCTGCCCCCATATCCTCAGGGAAAGCCCGCCTGTAAGATGATAATAATCCAGTTGTACTCCCTTTACGGATTTACTTTCAAGGAGTGGATCATAATCATAATTCTTTTTATAATTAAAATCTGTCCGAAAACCTGTCATGAACATTAAATTTTCTTTTACTACCCAGCGATACCCCAGGGCGGCGTTTAAAACCGGTTTTGCACCACTCACAAAGGTCAGCCACTCATTCATCTGCACCATTTCCGACACAGTGTTGCTTGCCAGGTTTGGGCTTTCGTCTGCCTGAGCCAGCCTGTAGGGGTCAAGGCCTGCAAAATATTCAACTGTGGTGTAAAGCGTTTTTGTATTGTCTTTAGAATAAAAGGTAAAGCCGGCTGCGATGGATAACGGACTCTTGTTATTGATTTCAACCGCTTTCTTCTCCTGGAAATCACCAATAAGGTAGTCGGGCAGAGCTTCGCCTGATTCCGGAGAGCTGATGTTGGTTTGTTTTTGTTTTCTCGACACCCGCTTCCCATCAGAATATATACCTCCTATTGATGGTGTTGTGAGACAGACCCCAACACTGAACCGCTTTTTTTTATACAGCAATCCAAATTTCCATAACAGCCTGTAATCATTGTATTTCAGGTAATCCATCTCTTCGTAACTGGCTGAATAGAATGGTAAATATTCATCCTCAATGAATACAGAATCCAGTGGGTAGGCTTCAATATCCAGTTCATACCTGTATTCAAGGGACTGAACAGTGAGAAACATGCTGCCACCAACAGATAATGCAGGGCTCAGTTTTAAGGATCCCCCAAATCCGAACCAGTCGTCGCGATAGCGGTTGAAATATTGAAAAAGTGCATAATACCGCTCCTCTCCCGGTATATTTGTGAGAATATTAGTTTGCTTATCTACCGACTGGATCATGTCGGAATAGTGATTTTCATTATTAAGGATGGCGATTTCCAGGCTCCACTCGGGGTGATTTTTGGGCTTGATCATATAAGAGATGAAGCGTGGTTCAACGAGTACCTTGGATCCATTTAAATCGATCCCGTCACCCAATGCATTTTTCACATTCATGAAATTGAAAGAAAACAGGCTCATGTGAAAAGAAAGCTTGGATTCAGTGATCTCGGAAATACTGGATGGATTGAAATAAATAGCACTCGGCCCGGCTCCGCCTCCCACAACAGCTCCCGACAAGAGGGATGATTCCTCATTAAAGCTTCGGGTCCAGTGGTTGAAAGATTGAGCCTGGAGTTGAACTGTAAATAGGCTTATTACAGTAAATACAAATAATACTCTAAGCCATGCACCTTTCATTTATCCGGGATTAATTAACTATCGAGAAACAACCTATTGTACAAATCAAATATAATTAATAATCTGAATATACCTGATGAGAATATTTTGGATAAGCTTATGAAGCAGGAAAGATCATTAAGTTTGCGTCGATCATCCTATCAGCCAAAGTCAGAAACCTGCTGCAGCTTCTCCTTGTCGATGATTTCAATCGATTTGCCAAAGATCTTTATAAGACCGTCTCTGCGGAATTCTGAGAGTGTGCGGATCACATTTTCGGTTGTCTTGCCAATAAATTCTGCAATTTCCCTTCTGTTTAGCGGAAGTTCGAAATAACTGTCTTCATAGATCTGATTAGCAAAGAACAGTAATATGTATGCAACCCTGCCATGGATATTCTTTTTTCTTATAGTAAGTGATTCCAGTATGATAGTATCGGAAACCTTACTTATCTTCTTCATAATGCTCAAGGCAAATTCACCATTGGTCCTGATCATATTTTTAATATGATCCAGATCCAGATGACAGGTGACAGAATCCTCCAGGGCAGTGACTGAATAATTGTAATTTGTATCTGAAAAAACACTCAACAGGTTAACGAAATCAAACGGTTTGGCAATTATAATGATCTGCCCTTTTACATCTTCTCCCTGTTTAAAAAGCTTAACCAGGCCACTCTTTAAATAGATGAAACTTTCAATGGGCTTTCCTTCCTCAATGATCATATCACCTTTTTTGAATGCTTTCTCGATCTTTGTATTGCACACGATCTCAATGTATTGCGCTTCAACATTCTTATAGAACATCTCTCTCACATCACACTTCTCACAGTCACATTTATTCGGTGCTTCTTTCATTAGTGAAAACAAAATTACATGTTAAAATTATGATATTTATCATACTATGACAAATATCATGCACTTATACCGGATACATACCCGGGCTGTACAGTACTTTTGACACATCAATTAAACAACATATATACATTATACAATTAATAAACGCTTAACAAATGAAAAAGTTATTGATCCTCGGAGGAGGCACCGCCGGTACAATGATGGCCAATAAATTCAGGAAAGTCATGGACAGGGAAGAATGGGAGATAACGATCGTTGATAAGCACCGGACCCATTACTACCAACCCGGATTTTTGTTTATCCCTTTCGGAATCTATAACAGGAATGATGTGATCAAGCCCAAAGGTGATTTTTTCCCATCAGGGGTGAATGTCATCTATTCTGATATCGACAGGATCGAGGGAGAAAAGAATGTTGTTCACCTGGATGGCGGCAAACTGTTGCATTATGACTTCCTGATCATTGCAACCGGAGCTGAAACACGTCCGGACCAGACCCCTGGCCTGAATGAAGGCCTCTGGAGAAAAAAGATATTTGATTTTTATACAATTGAAGGGGCAGTGGCACTTCACAATTTCTTTAAAGACTGGCAGGGCGGCAAGCTGGTAATGGCAATTTCTGAGATACCATACAAATGCCCGGTGGCACCCATCGAGTTTGTTTGTCTTGCCGACGACTATTTTACTAAAAAGGGGATCAGGGATAAAGTTGAGATCTCTCTTGTTACCCCAATGTCAGGGGCATTCACCAAGCCTATAGCTACCAAAATGCTCAGCGAACTGCTGAAAGAAAAAAACATAAATGTTGTCCCGGATTTCTATATTGAGAAGATCGATAATGAAAAGCAGTCTATTGTTTCTTATGATGAGATGGAGGTGCCGTTCGATGTACTTACGATAGTACCGGTAAATATGGGATCGGAAATGATAGAGAGAAGTGGATTGGCCGGCGACCTGAATTTTATTCCAACAGACAAGGAAACCCTGCAATCGAAAAAGTTTGAGAACATCTTCGTGATTGGTGATGCTGCTGATATTCCTACTTCAAAAGCCGGATCAGTTGCGCATTTTGCAGGGGAAATCCTTTTTGAGAACCTCTTAAATGCAGTTGAAGGAAGGCCGCTCACTGCCAAGTTCGACGGACATGCCAACTGCTATATTGAAACAGGCTTTGGAAAAGGGGCTCTTATCGACTTCAACTACGATACAGAGCCGTTGCCCGGAACATTTCCTTTACCGGGAATCGGCCCCTTCGGATTATTAAAGAATACCAAGGTTAACCACTACGGAAAGATCATGTTCCGCTGGATCTACTGGCATATTCTCCTTAAAGGCAAGGAAATGCCAATAGAAGCAGACATGACATTTGCCGGGAAACGTGTACCCTATAAGCAGTAATCACTATGGACAATGATATTCAAACACAGATAAATACATTGAACGATAAGGTTGACCTTATCCTTGAATATGTGAACCAGCAGAGGCTTAAATCGCAATCTGTTGATGACCTGATCGCTGATGCATCCATTATTGGAAAGGATATGTATGACTCGGCAGTGATGGAATTGGAGAACAGGTCGATAGAGGTTGATCCGGAGGATGTAAAGATGATCGTCCTGAAGATCTTACGCAATGTAAGGAACATCAATGGTGTGCTTGACACCTTTGAAAGCACCACGGATTTCCTTAAAGATGCTTCACCAATCTTTAATGAGATGATCATCGACCTGATCAAAAAGCTCAATGAATTTGATCGGAAAGGCTACTTCGAATTCCTTGCTGAAGCCGGGGCCATCATCGATAACATTGTAACGCACTTTAGCCGTGAAGATGTCAAATTGCTGGCTGACAATGCTGTTCCCATGCTCGAAACCGTTAAAAGCCTGACCCAGCCTGAAATGCTAAAATCAGTGAACAATGCAGTAAAGATCTTTAGCAGGCTTGAAATGGAAGCTGTTCCTGAGTACTCGGTATGGAAGCTGATACGTGAAATGAATAAACCTGAAATGAAACGGGCCATAGGCTTTATGGTTTCATTCATGCAGAATATGTCACAACCGGAAAATGAAAATCAATAACATCATAAAAACGAAATAAAATGGAAGAAAAATCAATTGCAGGTGTAAACATCACCTTGAACGAAGAAGGCTACCTCACAGACCCGGAACAATGGAATGAGGATGTGGCCAAAGAAATCGCACTGGAAGAAGAAATCGAACTTAGCGATAAACACTTTGAGGTGCTTAACTATCTCCGTGAGCAGTTTCTCGCCGGAGAAAGCCTTAGTATTAGAAAAGTAGGGAATGCAGGTATTGTGAATATCAAAGAACTCTACCAGTTGTTCCCGGGCGGCCCGCTGAAAAAATCATCCAGAATTGCAGGTATTCCCAAACCGGCCAGTTGTGTTTAACCCTTAAAAAAACAATCATTATGGTAACAAAAGAAGAAAATCCTTTGAAAAAGGTTTGCATTATTTGTGCAAAAGGAAGCATAGAAGATGTCTATGCAACCCTCGTTATGGCCAATGGCGCCGTAATGGAAGGCATCGAAGCAAAAGTGTTCTTTACTTTCTTTGGTTTGGATGCAATCACAAAAAAGCAAATGAAAAAGCTAAAAACCGCTACCGTTGGTAATCCTGCCATGAGAATGCCGGGCGGATTGCCATTTCCTACTCTCCTGGGAGTCATCCCGGGTGTTGAGGCAGGTGTGTCGTGGATGATGAAAAAGGGAATGGATAAATTGGATATCCCTCCGGTTGGAGAATTCCTTGAAATGATCACTGCAGGCGGAGGAGAAATATTTGCTTGCAAAATGGCAGCCGAGATGTTCAAGTTGAAGAAAGAAGATCTCTGGGATGAAGTCATAGATATCATCACCGTTGGGGACTTTTATGCCATGTGTGGAGGTGAAAACACACAGATCATTTTTACTTAAGAGCTCATCTTCTAAATTAACCAAAATATTATACATATGAAAACGATAAAAGCAATATTCATTTCCTTATTCGTATTGTTGACAGGCTTTTCGGTATTTGCAGAAGAGGAAGAATACCCTCCATATTATAAGGTGGCAACTGTTAAAGGCAGCATGTCTGAAGTTGCAGCAAGTGTGAGGGTTGCTTTGGAATCCAATGATTTTGAAGTAATCGGCGAATATCAACCCGGTAATAATGACAGCCTGATGGTGTTGTGTTATACCCGTAAAGACTTTGCAGGTATTAGCCTGAAGTTCGAAGACAGGGGTGCCCTTGCCGGCGTGATGAAAGTAGGATTGAAAAATAACGATGGCAACATTGATGTTTCCATGATCAATCCCATGTACATTTTTTATGCATACTTCTATGAAGGTATCGATCCCTATATCGGACAATTGGAAGCTATGGCAAAGGATGTAAAAGCTGCCTTGTCAGCCATTGGAAATGATTTCGAACCCTTCGGCGGGTTTGAGGAAAGGGAGGATCTTGAAGATTACCGCTATAAGATCATGATGCCATATTTTACTGACCCGGTAGAGCTGACAGAATACAATTCTTTTGAAGAAGGCCTGTCGGTGATCAGGAAAAACCTGGATGCCGGAATAGGAAATACCGTGAAGGTGTATGAAGTTGTTTATCCCGACCAAAAGATCGCATTATTTGGTATTGGCCTGCTTGACCCGGAAGATGGCGAGGCAGATTTTCTTCCAACTATTGGTGAGGACCATGTTGCAGCCATGCCCTATGAGATCATTCTTCAGGATAAAGAAGTGACCATGTTGCCTGGCAGATACAGGATAGCCCTGCACTGGCCCGAACTTGGAATGGGAACTTTTATGAAGATCATGAGCACGCCCGGCAACATAGAGGATTTTATGCTGGAGATAACAGAAATTGAAGAGAATTAATTATAAACCAAAAACAAATATTATGAAAAAATCAATGAGAAAATTATGGTTAGCGATCATGGCCCTGCTTATGGTCTGTCTGACCTACACCCCTGATGCAAATGCCACCGATGGCTATTTCAGCAATGGGACCGGCACTAAAAGTAAAGGAATGGCAGGTGCAGGGATCGCATATTTAAAAGGACCTTTTGGTGGAGCCCTCAATCCTGCAGGCATTTCTTTCCTCGAAAAAAAGTGGAGCTTTGAAGTGTCTGTTGGCCTTTTCAATCCTAACAGGAAGTATACCGTAACAGGAGCCGCCACTACGCCTGACAAATGGGGTTACATGGATCAAAGTGGAAATTTTGTGAATGACCCACGCTTCATGACATTCGGCCTGGCCGAAGGAACGGTTGAAAGCGATAAGAAGTATTTCGTTATCCCGGCAATTGCCTTTAGCTACAAGATCGGTGAAAAGCATAACCTGGGTTTTAACTTTTATGGCAATGGTGGGATGAATACCACTTATGAAACCAAGACCTATTACAGTGAGATCATTGACGGTTTTGGCAATCCGATGCCTGATGGCAATCCCAATCCTATGGCAAATGTGAGCCAGCCAACCGGCATTAACATGCAGCAGATGTTTATTTCTTTAACCTATGCCATCCAGCTTGGAAAACACAGTATTGGAGTTTCTCCTGTATTTGTTTACCAGACTTTTGAGGCTACCGGACTGCAAGCATTCAGGGATATGGGAATGGCTGGAAATCCAATGATGCCTGTTGATAGATCTCAATATGTAACTAATAATGGTGTTGATAATTCAACAGGATTTGGTGTGAAGATCGGTTACCAGGGCGAGTTGTTCGACGGATTCAGGCTTGGTGCTTCCTTTCAACCTAAGATCAAAATGTCGAAATTCGATAAATATGCCGGCTTATTCGCTGAAGAAGGCGGATTCGACATTCCCTGTAACTGGCAGGCAGGTGTATCTTATACCGTTGCCGATAAAGTTACCATCATGTTTGATGTGAAGAGGATCATGTACAGCAAAGTAAAATCTATTGCAAACCCAATGAAACCTCAAGAAATGATGCCTATGGTACCTACCGTGCCAATGGATCCGCAGATGCCATTTCAGCCAAACCCGGGCTGGGTGCCCCTTGGTGATGAAAATGGTGCAGGCTTTGGATGGGAAGATCTGACAGTCTTCAAACTTGGTGTGGAGGTAGCAGCCGTAAAAACATGGCAGTTCAGGACCGGGGTTTCCTATGGAAAAGAACCTATTCAGCAGTCTGAGGTAATGTTCAATATTTTAGCTCCTGCAGTAAATAATACGCATCTCTCTCTGGGATTTACCAAAGAGATAAAAGACCATGCACTGAACTTTGCAGTCACTCATGCATTGAACAACAAGGTTTCCGGACCTAACCCTTTCGATCCTGCACAAACCATCGATCTGGAAATGAACCAATGGGAATTTGAACTGGGTTTCAGGTTCTAAAAAAAGCGAAAAAAAGCAGACTTTTCGTAATTACATTATTTAGTAATATTAGGAGGCTCCACTGGGGCCTCCTTTTTTTACTTCTTGTACAAAAGCTGATCTTTCCTAATTTTGCATTTGATTGTAAAACGATATTAATATGAAAGCAAGAGTAATAATTGTGACTCTTTTAAGCCTGATGCTGCTTATGGGCAACAGCATGTATGCACAAATCGACTCACTGATCATGACAAGCGGTGAGGTCCTGGCAGGAGAAGTAAAAGATTTAAGACAAGGTGTAATTATTATTGAAACGGATTATAGCGACAGCGATTTTAAAGTTGAATGGGACAAAGTTGTTTATATAAATACGGAAAGGAATTTTCTGGTCAGCATGTCGAATGGCGATAGATACCACGGCCCCCTTCGGACTGCCGAAGGTGATCCGGCAAAGGTCAGGATCGATGATATTGAG
>JAGLEK010000274.1 GCA_023145125.1 Bacteroidales bacterium
AAGAAATCATCATACAAACCCGTAAGGGCCCCCTGGTATGTATTGGCAAGCCTCTCTCTCTTACTCATGGGTTTTCCCCTGAGAGTACAAAAGCCTTCGCCAACGATGGCCGGTACTCCGAAACCATAATAGCTTCTTATCTTCCTGAAATCTTCTTCGTCAAGGCTTCCGTCATTGTTTTCAATAGCATTTGTAATCTCCGGCTCGATCACAGCCTTAAGAAAACGCTTCTGGCGCTTTACATCCCGGAAAAGGGAATGGTATGTTGGAAGTAGGATGTTAAGATTTTTGAAGATCATGAATTGGTTGCTTGTTTCTGGATACTGGATACTGGATACTGGATACTGGATACTGGATACTGCCTACTGTCTACTGCCTACTGCCTACTGTCTACTGTCTACTGTCTACTGTCTACCTCCCAATTTTCTACTACAAACATAATTAATTTGAAGGATTTATTACTTTTGGAAAAAAATTGATGGCCCAATACCATGTCAGAGTTTAATACCACAAAGAATAATCCTCCCAACCCTCCTCCAAAGGAAAGGGAAATGTCGTTCTGGGAACACCTCGAAGAATTGCGCTGGCACCTCGTCAGGTCAATCGTTGCTGTTGTGATCCTGGCCATTGTGGCTTTTATCTTCAAAGATTTCATATTCGATAAGGTCATTCTGGCTCCCATCAGGCAGGATTTCTATACTACCCGCCTGTTGTGCGAATTCGCTGATATCGTAAACATACAAGCTCTCTGCCTGGATAATTCAAAGCTTGAGATCATCAACATCAGGATGTCAGGACAATTCCTTACTCACATGTATATTTCTGTGATGGCCGGTGTTATCCTTGGTTTTCCGTATATCCTACATGAAATCTGGAGCTTTATTAAACCTGCCCTGAAGCAGAATGAAAAGAAATATTCGGGGGGAACCGTTTTCGTATGCTCTGTACTGTTTCTTACAGGTGTATTATTCAGTTATTTTTTGATCGTGCCCCTGACAATTAATTTCCTGGGAACCTACCAGGTCAGTGAAGCAGTAGCCAATAATGTTTCTTTGGGTTCGTATATAAGTACGGTGGTATCTGTCTCCCTCTCGGTCGGGATCGTCTTTGAGCTTCCGGTTTTTGTATTTTTCTTCACAAAACTGGGTATCCTCACTCCGGCTTATCTGAAGAAAAACCGCAAATACACTCTGGTAATTCTATTGATCATCTCAGCGATTATCACCCCTCCTGATATATTCAGCCAGGTAATGGTTGTTATCCCGCTATGGGGCTTGTACGAATTAAGTATTTTGATATCCAGCAGGGTGTACAAAAAGCAGCAAAGTGAGCTGGCAGGATAATTCAGGCCAGGAAGGTTCAGGAAAACTTCTGTCCGGGCTTGATACAATAAACCGTTAAATTTATTCCTCTTTATCTTCAGTATCCTTGGGAATCTTAACCTTACAACAGTTGTTGTACATGCAAACGGCAAATAAGGCAAATGCAATTACCAGGATGATGATCACGAGATTGTGATAGAGGGCTACTGTAATATTGGCACAGCAACCGAGGTAGCCTGCTATAACAATGAAAATGTAACCCAGGAACCCAAAAGCACCAAAAAGCAGGGCGAAATTCGCTAATATATGTTTTCTCCTCATCAGGAATGAAATTTAAATGATGTAACAAATTTACAATTAATCTACTACGGGTACGTAACTTTATATTGATTTATAATAATGTTAATGGTGATATAGATCATATGTAAGGAGATATATTTGATAATATGATCCCTTAACAATATGATTGTTTAGCATCCACCTTCCACAACACTCTCCTTTTTCTTTCGTACAGGCATCACCACCTGTGGCTGGTCTGCGGCCTCTGTTTCTTCATTTGTGACATTGCCCAGTTCTTCCATGATACCATAATAATCACATGCCGGTTCTTCTACCAGGTATTCCGGCACTTCAGGCATATCATAGAAATCCAGCGGTCCGGTTGAAAAATAATGGTATCCGCCGAGGAGTACTTTAAAGTTATCAAATCCCATCTGCTTCAGGATCATCCACGGACCATTTGCTTCCAGCTGGGTCTGGCCATACAATATCACTGCAATGGAATCTGAAGCATAGCGTTTAAATTCTTTCAGGTTTTCCTTGTCGAGGAGGCTGTTGGTGGGTATGTTCACCGCACCTCTGATATGTCCCTTAATGAATTCATACGGGCTTCTAAGGTCGATGATGGCATAGCCGGGCTCTTCCATTTCGATAATACCCACCAGATCTTCCGGATACATCTCATCCTCATTCAGAATGAGGTGTACCAGTGTCTCATCAGTTGTGCGCTGATATTTAAGGTCAGGCTTGTTAATTGTGAGTAGTCCTATTACAATTACCAATATGAAAATAACTACGAAAGCTACAAATGACCGGTTCGGGTGTTTAAATTCCATAATTGTTAGCGTTTATTGAGGTTTAACAACCTCCTTCTACAACTTTTGTTTTGTTTTTTCTTTTTACTACAACAGTTTGACTTCCTGTTTCCTGTTCAACAGCGGCGGTTCCTCCCAGGAAATAAATGGATGCTCCCTTCCTGAACTGATAGAGGTCGATCTCTTCATCTGCAGATGTTTCAGCAGGAGGAGAGGGTTGGATGATGGTCTCAAACCAACAGTTCAATCCTCCTTTCATTATATGGATATTGTTATGATTTTCTCGTTTTAACAATATCCATGCCTGGTCGGCCAGGATGTCGCTGTTTGAAAAGAGCACTATCTTGCTCCGATCGTAGGAGAGTGAGTCAACCCAGTTGTACATCAGGATCTCTTCCAGTGGTATGCTGTGTGCTCCCGGCAGCGAATAGTCCAGGAAATCATACATGTCACGTACATCCACCAGGAGTAATGTGGGATCCTGGTCAATGATCATCTCTGCCACCTTATCGGTGGAAATAAAGCGTGACGGGTTTCTCAGGTCGCTGAGCAATTCCCTGGGCGAGGCTTCGTCGTAGTGCTCACGATCAGGCAAGATTACCAGGCCTATGCCAAGCAACAATAGAAAAACAGCCAGGATGTAATATGCTTTGTTCATGGTATGTATGATTAATATTCTACTTTTTTAACTTTATTTTCTACGATACGGGTGATAAAAAATGTCAGAAGTGCAATAATGATCAGTAAGAGTGCAAAAGTACCTGTGGAGAGGCCCAATACTTCGTTAACCTTAACAGCACCCAGGCTATGGCTCTCATATATGCCTTGTATGAGGGGAAATGCTTCCGAAAAGATAAGGATCCCAACAAACATGCCTCCCGTGAAGACCATCGCATCGATCTTGCCGATGGCAACGCCGCACATGCTCGTGCCGGGACAATATCCACCGGCAATAAATCCCAGGCCCATGACGAGTCCGCCAACTATAGCGGCGATCAGAAATGTTGGATTCACATATATCATGGACAGGTCGATCCATCCCATATAGCCGAAATACAGCAATCCCACCATGGCAGTGATCGCTGCGGTAAAGAACACACGTAAGACGGTAAAATCATAGCCGTAGAAAATACCTGCGAGCTTCCTGGAAGATGAGAATCCTGCTGATTCAAGTACATATCCAAAGGCCATTCCGATCAATAGGGCGATCACAAGGTCCCAGCCTTGTCCGATTATGCCCATGGGTATTAATGGTCCAGTCATATCTTTAATTCTATTAGTTGTTTATATCCAAAATTTTCTAAAAAAGTATGCAAAAAGGTAACCGCCGCCAAAGATGGTCAGTAAGGCTATAAATCCGGCCAGCGCCATTGATGCCATCCCACTGAGGGCGGTACCGCTGGTGCATCCCCTTCCAAGCTGAGATCCGATCCCGAATAACAGGCCTCCGATACCGGCCATGATCAGGCGTGTCCTGGAGGTGATCTTTGGAGAATGCTCCACCTTTAACTTTAACCTGCCGGCAAGTGCTCCTGAAAGAAAGGCGCCGGCAAGAACCCCGATCACCTGAAATACAAGCCAGTTGTTCATTGGATGGCTGTCGTCGCTGATGAACTTGCTGTAATAATCTGAGCCTGCTGCATGGCTTTCTGAGACCGTCGCCACCGTCGCCACTACGGTAGATTTAATAGCCCCGCTGGCGCCAAGCCCGCGGCCGGTGATATAAAAGGTCGCAAGAAGCACCATGCCAAGCAGGAATCCACTCAAGTATGGATTTGTATATCTTTTACTTCTGTCAATAATATTTGAATTGGTCATATTATAAAAGTATATTGAATGAACAAAATTAATACAGGTATCGTGTGAGCTGTCCGGCTTCAACCATGATGACCCTGAAAGCCAGGCCGCCAAATAAGATGAGCAGGGCAGGAACTGCAACAGGGATCTTATACCCGCGCAGTTCCAGTATCTCCAGAATAGCAGGGAATATAAGGCCGAGTATCACTACAAACACCCAGAAAGAAACGGTAAATTCTCCGCCAAGGAACAGTTCGGCTGCTTCGATCTGCACGGCTGTACTGGCCATGAAACCCATAAACAGGTGGGTGATAAAAAACATCTCAACGATGATCAATACCAGGTCTATCATGCTCATGATCTTTCTCTCCCTGTGGTCTTTCGACATCCACATGATCACTGCTGCACCTGTCGACATTCCGGACACAAGGAAGAGCAGTCCCAGGAGGGATGTATTCCACAATGGCCTGGCATTAAATGCCGACAGCAGGATTCCTGTATATATTCCCAGTATCACTGCTAAAGCGAGCATGGCCCAGGCTAGGGCTTTCCTGTATTTGTCCACCAGGTCCATAATCTGATCCATGAACTTATACTTCCATTTCCAGTCGGGGATCGCCTCCTTGATATAGCTTGCCGCCCACAGCATCGACAGGGGAGTGATAAACATCAGGACCCAGGCGCCCCACGACATAGGGGATTCGATCCTGACCGTGGTATATAACCGCCAGAAGAACATCTGGTGCTTGAGGTCAAAAAACAATGCCATCAGTCCGAGGACCAGGGCAACAGGTACAACGAATGTTGCCCATTTCACTGCCGTTGGCATTTCTTTTTCCCTTCCCATGATAGTGTATAAGGCAGCAAAGAACAAAATTCCTGCAGCCAGTCCTCCCAGAAAGAGATAAACCGGTATGTGCCAGTGCCAGATATGCAGGAAGGGGTCGATGCCCGGGTTCATCCTGCCACTAATGATCAATTCTTCTTTCATATAAATAGGGTTGTTGTATTATTATAACATATAAAAAATCTGTGGTTTGGTTCCTGCTTCCGGAGCCAGTGCCTTGTATTTCCTGTTTCTCAGGGCTTTTGCTACATCACTGTTGGGATCGTCGAGGTCACCGAAATACATGCATTTCGTCGGACATACTGAAACACAGGCAGGTTGCTCTCCTTTTACCACCCTGTGGTTGCAGAATGTGCATTTATCTACATAGCCTTCGGGGTGGGAGTATCTTGCATCATAAGGGCATGATTCAATGCAGGCCCCGCATCCAATGCATTTATTGGGAGTGACAAGCACCACGCCCCCTTCAACTATATGGCTTGCACCGGTCGGACAACACCTTACACAAGGTGCATTATCACAATGGTTGCAACGCTCTGTGCGGAGCTCTATCTCAACATTCGGATAGGAGCCATCCACTGTTTCAGTGATCCAGTCGCGGCAGTATCCGATAGGAACATTATTTTCGGTTTGGCAGGCAACAACGCAGTCACTGCACCCTACGCATTTCCTGGTGTCTATTGCCATCGCATATCTCATGATAATTCCTCCTTATTATATCTTGTATTCAAAATTTTAAGTTTTGAATTTTGTATTTTGAAATTTGTTTTTTTCACCCATGAGGGTCTTCCGTCAGGAAAGTGATAAAATTCCCTCTCATGCCCGTGCCTCCCATAATAGGATCCATCATTACATTGGTGATCATATAGGAGTCGGCAGCACCTTTGCCATAGGCAAGGGAAAGCTTTTTGTCTTTATGCCCGAATCCATGTACCATATAAATAGAGTCCCAACGGATCCTTTCTGTTATCCTTGTCCTGATGGGGAAATCCGAAACGACGCC
>JAGLEK010000275.1 GCA_023145125.1 Bacteroidales bacterium
AAGTACTCCAAGTACTAATACTTGTATTTCCCCTTCCACCAACTTTTCAATCTCTTCCTGAGCTCGTTCTCCCTCGCATTCTCCCCCGGCTCATAAAACTTCGTACCGGCGATCTTCTCCGGTAAAAACTCCAGGTCGGTGAAATTATTGTCATAATCGTGTGCGTACCTGTATCCATCACCATAGCCGATATCCTTCATCAGCTTCGTAGGCGCATTCCGTATGGGCAAAGGCACCGGAAGGTCGCCTGTTTGCCTGACCTTCGTCTCAGCATTCTTAATGGCCATATAGGAGGCATTGCTTTTCTCTGATGCAGCAAGGTAGACAGCCGTTTGCGACAGTATGATCCTGCTTTCGGGCCAGCCGATCTTGTTCACAGCATCAAAACAGGCATTGGCAAGCAGCAGGGCATTAGGGTTGGCGTTGCCGATATCCTCCGAAGCGAGTATTAGCATCCGCCTCGCGATAAATTTGGGATCTTCACCGGCTTCTACCATCCTGGCAAGCCAATACACAGAAGCATTGGGGTCACTACCCCTCAGGGACTTGATAAAGGCCGATATGACATCATAATGCATCTCCCCGGCTTTGTCGTACATGGCCAGGTTTTCCTGTATCACCTCTGTGGCAGTTTTGTTAGTGATATCGATCTTTTTCGCCCCCGGTGAGGAATTAACTATCAATTCCATTGCATTTAGCAACTTGCGCGCATCCCCGCCTGAAATCCTCAATAAAGCATCTGTTTCAATGATGCTGATCTTAATATTGTGTTCTTCCTCCAGGAACTTTTTGGCAGTATCAAGCAACCTGAGCAGGTCATCTTTTTCGAAAGCTTTCAATATATACACCTGGCATCGCGACAGCAGGGGAGAGATCACCTCGAAAGAAGGATTTTCCGTGGTTGCGCCAATCAAAGTAACAATACCCTTTTCAACAGCTCCCAGCAGGGAGTCCTGTTGTGACTTGCTGAACCTGTGGATCTCATCTATGAACAGTATGGCATGGTTGGCAGATAACTTTGCCCTCTTGATGACCTCCCGCACATCTTTAACGCCCGAGCTTATGGCACTAAGCGTATAAAAAGGCCGGTTCAATTGCACAGATATGATATGCGCCAGTGTTGTTTTTCCGGTCCCCGGAGGCCCCCAGAGGATCATCGAGGGGATATTGCCCGATTCAATGGCCTTACGCAGTATGGCACCCTCACCGATAAGGTGATCCTGTCCCAGGTATTCATCCAGGTTTTGAGGGCGCAGGCGTTCAGCCAGTGGTATTTGAGGGGTATTCATGAATTTTGCATGTCTTTGATGGCTATAAAATTAATGATTTCAATCCAATAAGCCGGCAGATCCTTCCATTGATTCTTGCAATTCCCTTGCCTGCATCAGGAATGTGTCAATATCCATTTCTTTATAGAAAGTTAGTCCGTGTGTTGCCCTCAACTTAGGATTTTCACTCTCATAAAAATATGATTTACCCAACAAGAGCCGGATTGATTTATATTGCTCCGTCCAGATCTTCCTGGCAAGTTCACTGAATATTCCATCGTGCATATAACTGGGAAATGATGCATTTACCTGTGAGAGATAACAATGCCTGAAGGATTCATTGAAAGTCAGCAGGGAATTTAGTGAAACCGGTACGATCACATCTGCTTCAGCCGGATGAAAACGATACCAGACGTTACGATAACCAATGATCCTCAGCTCTGAAAGGTCTTCTTCCTCATTCCATATCCGCAATGCTTCAGAAATGGCCTGAAGGACCTTGTAATGCGTGTCGGGGCCACTTCCCTCCGGATCCAGCACCACACTGATCATGGTCGGTTTTATTTTGCGCAGCATTTCCAGTATTGGCATTATATCTCTTTTCTTCTCCGGTTCTTCGGTAAAAATATCTCCCGTGTAGAACCCCAATCTCAGGTGATGCACATTTTTCACCTGTACTCCGTAGTGCGCCCAGACCAACTCCTCCTCAAATTCCCTCATCATACCTTTGAGTTTCTGTATATCAGGCGGGTCTTTTTCACCTTCATAGGAATTTTTTATTAGCTGAATAGTTTCATTGACCTTAGCTATTAATCCGGCAGTACTTTCAATATTATAGATATCCACCAGTATTCTGACTACCCGGTGACTGGCCCCTCTTACCATTTCGTGTGGTTCACCCGAAGCGATCTTATTCAGGTAGTGATAAACATCTTTATCCCATTTATATTTATAGCCTTTATCATAAAAATCGGGATATTCGATCATTTCAATCTTTTCATTTTCCACACAATCTTTTACATTATACAGGGATTGAAGGACAAAGGAATTAGGCACAGCAGTAAAGCCGGAAGTAAGTATAACAAAATTGAACTTATTTGATATTTGCCTCAGTTGCTGAGTAATTTCAGGAAACAGCCCAAGCATGATATCGTCATGGTGCGGACCGGTGTGAAAAAATCTTTGGTTCTTCTTCTTTTCCAGGCCCAGATCGATCTTGGATTTCATTTGTTCGATAACTGTTGTGACTGTATTCTCATCAAGATCGGGGATCAGCCGGGCATGTCGATCATTTTTCAGGTCTTCCGGGGTAATATCACGTCCGAACTTATCCAGTTTCACGCATAGGTCCATGACGACCCTCTGAGTTTTTTCTTTTGTCCAGGAGCCCATATTGTAATAGTTGTGCAGGCTATCCTGTAATTTTATTCCGGCGCCTCTGGTAATATAAAACCTGCTGTTCTTTACTTTTTGCAGCACTGTTGCAGGAAACATATTGGAGGGTGGGTTTTCCAGGGCGTCTTTAACTATTCCGGCCTTTGCTTCGCCGGCAGCAATGATAATGGCAACGACATCAGGATTTCTTGTAATTGTTTTCAAACCGATAGTGATCACCAGGCGATTTCTTGAAATCTCGATCCCGCCCAGGTCTCCGGCAGCCACTGCCTGTGTTTCAAAATTTGTTGCTGTTAGCCGTGTGGTTGAATTGTGATCAGAACCACGTACATTAAAAGCTATATGGCCATCCGGACCGATGCCTCCCAGGAAGAACCCTATCCCGCCTTTTTCCCGGATTTTCCATTCGTAATCACTGCACCACTGATCAATTTTGTAGATGGATTGTTGCTGAATAAATTCCTGTTTAGACTGGCAATCCTTGTATCTCAGCCCCAAATCGATCTTCAGGCCGGGGAATACTTCCTGGTAGCTTTTTCCTTCATACAGGGGGATATCCTC
>JAGLEK010000276.1 GCA_023145125.1 Bacteroidales bacterium
TTAATATTTTCTATATACAATAGTTTAACCCTGGGGCTTTCGCCTTTAACATAGGTTTCATCCATGTATTGGAGGACTTCTTCAACGCCCATCTGGGCACTGTTGCCAACACTGAAAACTCTTGCAAAGGGAAGCCCCATGGGGATCCCTGCTTCCATGATAAAGCATGCCGTTGCTCCCGATCCACTGATAAAATCACATCCTTGCATGTCGAGCTTCGGAATGGGCAAAGTGAATACACCATGGTATTCGGGGGTCATCACGCCAATGCAATTGGGCCCGATCAGGCCCCCATCAACACTATTGACCGTGTCAACGATCTGCTTTTCGAGTTCTGCCCCTTCTTCACTTTCTTCGCTGAATCCGGCAGACAGGATGATAAATCCGCGTGTATTCTTTTCCTTCGCCAGTATCTCAACCGTTTCGGGGATGTATTTCGCCGCGATGGCTATGATCGCCAGGTCGATGTCAGGTAATGCTGAGGGATCGTTATAACATCTGATCCCAAGTACTTCGGATTCTTTCGGGTTTATTACATATAGCTCTCCCTTGAACTTGCCGTCAATAAGGTTTTTCAGGATCTTGCCGCCGGGTTTGCCGACATCATTGGATCCTCCGACTACTACAATACTTCCCGGATCTATAAGTGCTTGTGTGACCATCTTTCTTCATATTTTGGCCATCCCTGAGGCCTGTTTTGTTATACTATCTAACGAATTTTTTAAAAACGCTGCTTCTGCGTGTAATGGCATTAAGTGAAAATTTATCGGCAAGGGCATTGGTCCTTTCCCGAAGCTGGTTCAATATGCGCAGCTTATTCTTGTCAGTGTTTTGCAATTGCTTATTAAATGCAGCAATGGTCACCGATAATTGTGGCATCTCAACCGCCTTGCTAACATCATTTTTGAGCATGTTCAACACAGTCATGCTCTGTTCGATCAGTTCTTTTGTTTCTATGATCTCATCAAAGAACCAGTCACGTGTTTCTTCTGTTGCCGTTTTAACAGGCGCCATGAACTCCTGGTGCAGGATATAGTCTACCATTTTCTTTGCCCTGAGGGTTACAGGCCTGTGATCGTTAAACTGCGATGTTTTGAAATTATCGAATATTGTCCTTTCTACCAGGTCGATCTTATTTACGACTTCATCAGCATATGTTACAAGTTCATCCATGCTTTCAGTGAGGACTTCATTCCAGTCTTCTTCGAACTTCTCTTCATCCAGTTGTGATGCTGCATCGGCAAGAGTGTCGTGAAAGATCTGTGTTGAATGATGCTTTGCAGCTTCAATGTTATTCAAATATGACAGATACTGATGATCGATCTGTCTGTCCAGTGATTGATGAAGCCTGTACATTATGTCCTTGGCCCGGGTTATGAAGTTGAAGAGCTCCAGCTCCAGTTTTGTGAAATTATTGAGCAGAACCTGGTTGGTCCTCCACTTTTTCGGGATGCTATCGAACACTTCTGCCTGGTCTTCATGTGCTACTGCATACTTTTCGTTTCTACCGATAAAACCGGAGCTGTTGGGCTGATGCAACTCCTTGCTGATCTGCCTGACCACAAACATCGTCTTATTGAGCATAAGCGAATAAAATGTTTGAAGGGATGCCTCGTTCAGCTTATCGATCTGCTCACGGTAATCATTATATTCTGTTATCTTCTCTTCGATCAGCCTCGCTGTTTCCTCTTCAGGATTCAGCTTGTTAAGTAAAAAGTAATGATCGAAGATCCTGTTGTTCAAGCCCTGGGTTTTGATCACCTGCTGCAGGCTGATCATACCCCAGTTCTGGAATACTTCCGTTAATTCAGCAAATATCTGATTGTTGAAATGGGATGCAATCAACTTGCGGTAGCGTACTTTTTGTTTTTTAGTTCCGCTGAAGGATCCATACAGCAACTGTTTTCTCAGTTTATACCGGATGGTTTTCCAGCTGTCTCCGCTTTTGATGCTCAGGTCAGAACGCCTGATGCCTTTGAACATGATCTCAGGTGCCTGGAGAATGATGGCTGAACATTTTTTCTTGTACAGATCAACGGCATTGCGGAGTATTTCTTCCTGCTCAACAAAAGCTGTATCTTCCTGCTTGTGAATGACCTCCAGGGTTTTGTCGAAGATGACGCGGTAAGTGTCACTGATTCTTTCTTTCCAGTCATCAAGCCCTTTTATCGCAGGCAGTTCATCCTTTAGTTCCTCAAGGAGTTTGCCCGATGATTTAACGATCTCAGCATATACTGAGCGGTTCAGGCTGAAGAGGTCCACCATGAGGGTATTGAACACTTCTTCGTTCATGGCCTTGACCTCATTATAGATAATCCTTAATTGTTCTGCAGCAGCAGTATCTGCAGGATAGTCAATTTCAGGGATCTTTAATTTTCTGCTGATCACCAGGTCGATATCTCCGTCAGTATAGTCTGATTTCTCCTGCTTGAACATTCCTTTACTCCTGCCGATCTCCAGGTCTTTAAAGTATGATGATGCTTTCACAAGCACCACTGTGCTTACATTCTGGCAAAGCCTGTTCACCTGGTTCACATAATCCTGTTCTGCGCCTTCACGAATATCGGGTATCCCGAGAAAAACAATATCTGAGTTGGATGATTCCACTTCAATAAGTTCATTGACAGGGCGCTTTTCGATCTGGTTATTGATAACCTTGATCTCTGCATCCATCCTGATCGATTCCAGGATATCTTCGACATCCCTGATGAGCGATTCTTTTTCATCATTGATAGAGTTGATCATCAGGATCCGTATACGGGCATTTTTCCAGTTTTCGGAAAGCCACATGAATTTGACGAGGGAAAGTACCAGGTTACAGTTGTTTCCGCCACCCCGGCACCACACATCGATGATCTCATGTTTGCCAAAACCATGATCTTTGTCGTAGTCCATCATCAGGATGTTAAGGTCGAGCTCGCCCAGTGAACGTATCATCCTGGCAAATCGCACCGGGTCCTGGCTTTGTTTGGCCCAGCCAAATAGCACTGTGTTTGGCTCTACCCCTGAGAAACCATAGGTGGAGGAGATCGCCTCTATCCCTTCGTAAATATTTTTGCATTCCTGCCGGCGGGTAAACATGCCCTCATTGTCACGGGCCTGGTCATCGTCATCAGCTGGCTGGCGCTTTTTGAACAAGGTAGTGGCTGAGCTGTTCAGGATGAGGTCGAAATTCGACAGGAAGCCCTGGTTGCCTGTAAGATCTTTGCCGAACTGTATCAGGTGCGGGCGATTTTTGCTACCACCACTGAACAGGATGATATTGGGCCTCCAGTTACGCTCTTCCAGTCCCTTGCGGTCAATACGGTGCAGGATCGACCGGGCGATGGCTGTCCATACGCTCTGCCACACATCGCCGAAGTCGAGTTCAAGTTTTTTTTGCTTTATGTAGAGGTATATCCCGGCAAGAATTATCATGGCAAGGAACATCACCGGCGTATCGAGTTTGAACATCACCCCAAAGCAAGCTGCAAAGCCAATGATCCCAACCCATTTAGATATCCTGAAGCTCGGTCTGAAATCGGCGCTTGCCCACCTTTCCAGTGCAAAGGCAATGTTGATGAAGCCATAGGCGGCGATGAAAAACATGGATACGATAGCCGCAATAACATTAAGATCTCCTATCAATATTCCGCCTTCAGCGAGCAGGAATGTAAAAAGGAGTGCATTGCGGGGTTCACTGTTGATGCCATAGCCTTTTCCAAAGATCTTTGGTGTGATCCTGTCGCGCGACATAGCCTGCAGTATCCGCGGGCCGCCGAGGATACCACCCAGGGCAGAAGACAGTGTCGCACCCCAGATACCTGCCACAACGAGAGGCGAAGACCATGCAATCTTCATCAGGAAGTTACTGTCCTCCATCAACATTTGCCTGTCGACAAGCAGGCCAAAGGCCAGGGCAAGTGCGATATAAACCAGGAGGCCTGTTACAATGGCGGACATGGTACCGAAAGGAATATTCTTTTGCGGGTTTTTCAGGTCGCCCGACATGGCCACCCCGGCAGTGAAACCGGTTACCGCAGGGAAAAAGATCGCAAATACGGTTGTGAGTGAAACACCATCAGCAACGGGAAGCCAGCTGGCATTTTCCCCGGAGGAAGTATCCCCGGTAAACAACCCGATACCAATGGATGCCAGTGAAAGCACGATAGCACCCAGTATGAAAAATTGTGTTTTTATCGCTATGGAAGTGCTGATATAGGCAATGACTATCAGCATAACCAGGATGATCGAGCCCAGTATCCTGAAATCCTGTATGGTGTTGCCCATTCCGGTGATATCCCGGATCATCTCAATGCCCAGGAAGTTTTCACAAAAACCAATGATATACAGGGAAATGCTGAGTGCCGTACCAACAAACATGGTAATCCCGATCGAGCCTCCCATGGGCAATCCAAGGCTTCGCGACAATATATAGTAAATGCCACCGGTCTTGATCTTCTTGTCGGTGGCAATGCTGGAGATGCTGAGGCCTGTTGTGATAGATATGATATGCGCCAGCATAATGATGCCTATGGCTGTAATGATCCCGGCCTGCCCGACTACCCAGCCAAGCCTCATATACATGATCACCCCCAGGATGGTGAGGATGGAAGGTGTAAACACACCTGAAAATGCACCGAATTTTTTCTTTACAGCCATCTGTCAGAGCTTCATGCTTACTTCAGTTTTTTGAATTTACTGAAATCATTATCAAGGATGCAGGTATTCAGTTCCAGGACTTCATTGTTATACTGACTGCGTTTGCCACAATTGAACATCACAGTCAGCGGGTCACTGTCGATGATCATCTCAAGCAGTTCGTCTTTAGTGGGTGTTTTGTCCAGGGCAATATATGCTTCATAAGTGATACTAAGAAAGGCAACATTTTCTGTGATACCACGGTTGTCGAGAAGGAATCCGTCCTCCAGCTCAGTCGGAATGGCGGGCTTGCCCCTGTATTTAAGGTCGCCGGGAGCCGGGAAGGAGACAATATCAGTTCTTTCTGCATTCAGGATCACAGGCACCAGGGCATTATAATCGGCTTTGGTCTTGTAGATGAGAGCGTCAGGCCCTGTTGAGGTAACTCCTGTGCTTTCGATTGGTGCACCTGAGGTGCTCTGACTGGAATTCGAACAGGAAAATGAGCTTATCGCAATGATAACAACTAATAATAGGAGTGTTTTTTTCATTTCAGTAATAATAATTTGGTATAACTATTGTATGCAAATATACACAGAAGCATGAAAAAATTTATACAGAGGCTCCCTCAGGCCTTAAATTTTGTTTTTTTTTGAGGAAATATAGAGGAAAATTGACTTCCAACACAATAATTATTAATTTTGCAGTTCTCTTAACAAACATTAAAATTGAATCAGGATGAAAAAATCATTGATCATTATAGCTCTTAGCTTTTTTGCAGCTTTCCAGCTTACTGCCCAGTCAAGTGAACAGCCGGTTGAAAATCCGAATGCACCGGTAATCACTTTTGATAAGGTTATTCACGATTACGGCACCATAAAGCAGAATTCAGATGGTGGTTGTGAATTTGTATTCACCAACGACGGCAAAGAACCGCTCATACTCTCAAGGCCTAAGTCCAGTTGTGGTTGTACAGTGCCTACCTGGCCAAAGCAGCCCATACTGCCCGGGAAAAGTGAATCTATCAAAGTTACATATACTACAAACAGGGTAGGGCCATTTCACAAGACAGTTACCATATACTGCAATGCTTCCAACAGCCCTGTAAAGCTTCAGATAAAAGGAAAGGTTGTAAAGGCTCCTGCTGAGGTGATGCCTGAGAAGGAAACCAATACCGGTGCAACACCGATAAACAAGTAAGATTTATATCCCGGTAGCAATGCCGGGTTTTTTATTATCCAATTCAAAAGCTATGCCTAAGATCTCACAAAAAGGGCATCAGATGCCCGAATCACCCATTCGTAAGCTCGTTCCATATGCTGATGTAGCAAAAAAGAAGGGACGTACTGTATATCACCTGAACATCGGGCAACCGGATATAGAAACGCCTGAAGTGGCCCTGAATGCCATCAGGAACTTTGACCAGAAGGTTGTGGCCTATAGTCATTCTGCAGGCATACTGTCGTACAGGGAAAAGCTATGTGAATATTACCACAGGCATAATATTGAAATTACCCCGGATGAGATCATTGTCGGAGCCGGTGCTTCGGAGGCAATTCTCTTTGCCATGAACTCATGTCTCGATACCGGGGATGAGATCATAATTCCCGAACCTTTTTATGCTAATTACAATGGCTTTGCCATAAATGCCGGCGTAGTGGTGGTCCCCATCTTTTCTGATATTGAGTCGGGATTTGCACTTCCTCCTATTGCCGATTTTGAGAAAGCCATTACCGACAGGACCAAGGCCATCCTGATCTGTAACCCCAATAACCCTACCGGTTATCTCTACTCGCAAGAAGAACTTGAGATGCTGAGGGATATCGTAAAGAAATATGATCTTTTCCTTATCACTGATGAGGTATACAGGGAGTTTTGTTACGATGGCAATACACAATATTCGGCTATGTACCTGAAGGGTATTGAACAGAATGTGATCATGATCGATTCTGTAAGCAAAAGGTACAGTGCATGTGGCTTCAGGATCGGTTGTATGATCTCTAAGAACAAGGAAGTGATGAGTACGGCATTGAAATTTGCCCAGGCAAGGCTGAGCCCACCCACTTTCGGACAGGTAGCTGCAGAGGCTGCCATCGACACACCTGATAGTTATTTTGAAGAAGTGTCGAAAGAATACCTCGCCAGAAGGGATGTGGTTGTGGAATCCATCAACAGCATTCCGGGCTGTTACTG
>JAGLEK010000277.1 GCA_023145125.1 Bacteroidales bacterium
AGGGGTATTATAAAAATCTGGTTCTCCTACCTGGGATTTTCCCAGTACATATTTACGTTTGATCCCCAGGCATCGGGGTAAATATTCCGGTCGAGGTTATAAGGATCGAATGTACGTTTATAGATTTCTACCTGCCAGCGGTAATTGGCAACTTCGCCTATTGCATCGGAATGCACAAGTTGGAAATCATTGGTGACAATATCGATAGTATAGAATACGAACTTCTTATTGCGCTGTCCATCGCCGAGGCTGTAATATTGCCAGATCTCGTAGGGGTAGGCGGCAGGTTCATTGTAGCTTTCGGAGACAATGTTTGCCGGTCCATATTTCAGGAATACCCTGCCCCGGTCGGTATCATATCCCTCCCGGTTGGGAGTGCTGTATATATAGTTGACTTTCCTTACCTGCTGATAGTAATGGTCCCATGCCGCTTCCGGCATGACGTTGTCCCTGCCCATCCAGAAGTTCAAAAAGTATTGTTGCAGGGTTTGCAGGTTGGCATTTTTCATCTGCCTGGCAATGAACACCCGGTCGACTTCAGAGCCGATAGGCGAGATGTAGTGTATGTATTTATACAGTGTGTCGATGTTGGTCATATCGTCAACAAAAGTGCCATCGGTTTTGAGTGCAGCAAGATCCTCGGTGTTAAACTGAATATTGGGATTGCTGCGCTGGAAGAACAAGCGGTTCCTGGTTACAAGCTCATTCTTCTGGTCTCTCAACTCTACCACAAGGAAGTAGTTGCCTGAGGGCAGGTCTCTTATATTGAGTTCTTTCATGATCGGGAAAACTTCCCTGCTTTCCCCTGCTTTGGAGCGGCTGTATTCTTTCAGGGTGCTGCTTGTCTCAAATGATTGTATATAATAGTTATATACAAACTTCCCACCCTCACCAAACTGATCTTCGGTATTGTAGAATTCACAGTAGAACATAAGCTTGTTCACGCTTTCAGGAAAGAAGCTGAATACAAACGGGTACAGGTCGAATCCACTTTTCGTTAGTATGCCCGGTGTTTCTGTTTTGGTATATTCGCTAATCAGTTCAATCCCTGAGATGGAGGCTTTGTCAGCAGGGAAATTTATTACAACGGGGTCGGTGGTTATATATGGTTCTTCATCAGCATTAATATCAGAAATAATGAATTCCATATCGTATTTGCCATTTTTCAGCAGATATCTTTGCTGTGAAAGGAAATTGTCTATGAAGCCGCTTGTATCTTCCAGTTCATGGCTCATGACTTCGTATTTGTCGAAGTTTACGATATTCTCACCCTCCCTGAAGATGATGGTTACCTCAACGGCTCCCTGAAATTTTCCGTTATCTTTCTCGACATAATAAACGCTGGGTCCGAATACGGAGAGGTATGTTTCAATGTATGGGCCGTCGACAGGGGAGTTGAACAGGGTATATGTCATAAATGCCTGCATGTTTTGCGATTGGGAGGCATGGATGGAGAATACACTCAGGAGAAGAATAAATATGGCCTTTTTCATGGTTTTTGAATTAATTTGTAAAACACCTTGCCCGATATTAGTTTCGGTACTAAAGCAAAATTAGTAAAAATAATGCCTCAGTCAAGCAGTAATCAGTTAACGGTGAAAGAGAATAAGTTAAAGGTGTTGG
>JAGLEK010000278.1 GCA_023145125.1 Bacteroidales bacterium
ACCGAAGTAAGAATTTATAAAGAATTTGGAGATATACAAACAGCTATCAAGCTCGGGAAGGAAGCTTTAATAATTGCCATTGAAATAGATGCTTTAAGTGTAGCAGTAAATGCAAATCTGGCTTTATCCGAATTATATGAATCTGATGGTGATCTTAGTAATTCACTGATATATTACAAGTATTATAACGAATTGAAAGACAGCATTTACACCATTGACAAAACCAATGCTGTCCAGAATTTAAAAATTCAATACGAAACTGAAAAGAAAGAACAACAGATAAGGATATTGAAAGAAGAAAAAGAATTCACGGAAAAAATTACATTGTACCTGCTAATAACTTCTGCAGCCTTACTTCTTACGATATTGATCAGTATTTATACATTCTTCCTGAAGATCAGAAATTCAAAACATAAATTACAGATCTCAAAAACTGAAAGTCAAAAGCAGGAATTGGAATTAGCAAAAAAAGCCCTGGAAAACGAAAACCTGGAGAAAGACCTGGAATTAAAACATAAAGAGCTTACTACCAATGCAATGAATTTAATTAGAAATATTGAGATCAATGCGAATTTATTCCAGGAATTAAATAATTTAATCCCCACAGCTGATCAGGATCAAAAAGAAAAGATCAGGGACATAATCCGATCATATAAAATTATCTCGCAAGATAAGGGCTGGAAAGAATTTGAATTGCGGTTCGGCCAGGTTCATAAATCCTTTTATCAAAATCTTTCAAAACGGTTTCCGGATCTCAGTCCGAATGAAAAAAAATTATGTGCTTTTTTACGCCTTAATATGACAACAAAAGACATAGCCCTTCTGACATATAAAAGTGTAAATACCATTAATCAGGCAAGAAAAAGGTTGAGAAAAAAAATGAATTTATCCCCAAATGAAAACCTGATAACTTTCTTGTCTGAACTGTAATACCCGACACTTCCTGTTTTCAACCTCAAGGCACTGAACAGTTCAAGTCCGGGATGTACCACAGATGTACCATAGGTAGATTTGGGGATCATGCCATCGCATAGTATGTTTGTAATGTCATTTAAGAATTCTTATTATGAAAAAGCTAATTGTCCTGTTATTCAGTATTTGGATCATCTCATCAGTTGCCATTGCTCAGCATGGGTTTATTCCTGAATTCCAATTTGGATCTTTTGACAAGATAGACCTGCTTACTGCCGTGAGAACAAATGTAGGTACAACACAGGCAAAATTTGGTGCCAGTGATTTTGGGCCTGGGGCCGTTTTATACGCTATCGATGAATGGTACGATGGCTTGTATCAGATTGACACCACTGATGGCTCTGCTACTTTGCTTGGAACAATCTCTCTTCCGCCTGATCATATTTGGACAGGAATGGCGTATGATGAGCAAACAGGCATAATGTACGGCATGAGTTATCATGATGTTTACCAGGATTTCTATTCCTCGCTTTACACAATTGATGTAACCGGCATATCATGCACTCTTATTGGTTCACAAACTGTTGCCCCTTCAATTGGCTGTATCGCAATTGATGGAATAGGCGACATGTACGCCATGCAACTCGGAAACCCGGCTAAACTATATAAATTAGATAAAGCTACCGGCGGAGTTATAAGTTATCAGGGTCCTATCGGGCATCATGCAGCTGGTCCGGCACATGGGATGGATTACTGTATGGAGAACCAAACCATGTACCTGGCAACGGAAACCTATTTGTCACTTGAAAATACATTACGGACAGTAGACCTTACAAATGGCAATACAACTATTATTGGGGACCTTGGAATTGCTGATTGGATAGGTACAATTGCAGTAGCACCTGTTTTAACAGCTAACTTTTCAGCTGATACAACTGATGTGTGTTTATCAGGAATGGTCAGTTTCACTGATAAATCTTCATGGGCAACTTCATGGTTGTGGACCTTTGAAGGAGGAACACCTGCTTCTTCTACTGAGCAAAACCCAAGCGTTACATATAACACTGCAGGAGTATTTGACGTAACGTTGGAAGTGTCAGACGGGCAAGGCACCCATGTACTTTATATAGAGGATATGATTACCGTACGGGATATTCCGGTTCAACCTGTCTCCCCCGGCGGCCCTGTTGAAGTATGTAGCAATGAAGAATATACTTACACCACATTAAGTGTGTCATGGGCCGACACCTATTTATGGGAAGTGCTGCCCCTTGATGCGGGAAGTATTACAGGATCTGATACGTCTGCGATATTCGATCCGGCTGACGACTGGTTTGGAGCATATACTGTAAAAGTGATGGCATCCAATAGCTGTGGTAGCAGTCCGTGGTCATCAGAATTAAGTTGTACACTGAACTTTACACCACAAGCATTTTTTGTAGCAGGAGGTGGTGGTTATTGTGAAGGCAGCCAGGGCCTTGAAATAAGGCTTAACGGATCTGAAACGGATGTGGATTATGAATTATTTCTTGATGATATTACAACCGGTATAATAATAGCAGGGACAGGTGATACACTTAGTTTTGGATATCAGACAGAAGAAGGATTTTATACTGCTACAGGTTTTACAGCTGACTGTTCAGCACAAATGGATGGGCAGCCCTTAATTTATGTGATCTATATTCCGGGTGCAGCCAGCCAGCCCACCGGCCCTATTGAAGTATGTTCCAACACAATTACTGATTATCAGACCACAGCAATACCCGATGCGAGCACATTGATATGGACCATAGACCCGCCTGAGGCGGGCATAATCACCGGAAGCGGAGAAATAATTTCTATCGAATGGTCGGAAAATTATACCGGTTTGGCTTATTTATCGGTGTACGGCTCAAATGAATGTGGCGACGGGCTACCTTCAGATGAACTGGAAATAAATGTGTCATTATCACCGGAGCCGGAGGTGTCCGGGGAAACACTGGTATGCAAAGATCATGAACACATTTATACGAGTAATAACAATCCGGGAAGTTCATACAGCTGGGAGGCAGATGGGGGAGTGATTGTAAATGGCGCAGGAACCAGTGAAGTGACCGTTCTCTGGACAAGTGTGGGCATGGGTTGCGTTTTTGTAACAGAAACTTCCGCCGAAGCGTGTGAGGGTACTTCAGATACCCTGGAGGTTACTGTTGATGCCTGTACAGGAATTGAAGATCTGACAAAGGGAATAGTAAGTTTATATCCTAACCCTGCCAAAGGCCATATCACAATTGCTTTTACGTCTGACATAGGAATGGCCTGTGAAATAAGCATCTATAATCAATTTGGCCAGGAGGTTTATGCAGCCCAAAGCACTCATAATAGCGACCGGGGGACACATCAGGTCAGAATATCATCCTTGCCAACAGGGCTCTATTTTGTTAAAATAACCACCTCATCAAACCGGGTTTATCAATCAAAGTTTGTGGTGGTGAATTAGTCTCCTTACAAAATTAATAGGGAGTCGGACCCGGCAGTGCGTGCATTGTCCATAATTAATTTAGTTTTATCATCTTCATGGTTTGTATTTCGCTCCCTGTTTTCAACACACAGAAATAAATCCCGCCTGGTAGGTCTTCAGATTTCCATTGCACTTCATATTTACCTTGTTGTTGTAACTCATCAACGATTATGTCAATCTGCTTTCCATGTTGGGTATATATGGTGATATGGACCTGCGCTGGGTTTTTTAATTCATATTCAATATTGGTGTTTTGAATGAAAGGGTTTGGATAAATATTTCCCTGGTCTGTATTTGGGAAATCGCTGATCCCGGTACCCGATGCAATGTGAATGATCCGTACCGCATGGTTGTTATAATCAACAACATAAAGCCTGTTCAGGTTATAATCATAAACAGAGCCCCTGGGAAAATCAAATGTTGCCAATGAATCCGGCCCGTCTTCAAATCCTATTTCCCCGGTCCCTGCAAAAGTAGAAACCATTTGATCTACGCCAATTTTCCTTACCCTTTGATTAGAGCCATCTCCAACAAAAATGGTCCCGTCCAAAGTTACATGGCATGCAGTTGGCACTTTAAACTGTGCTGTATCAGAGGCTCCATTCTGAAACCCTCCACCGTCCGGGCCACTATCACCGCTACCTGCGACAGTAGTCACCATCCTATCCGGATCGATTTTACGGATACGGTGATTGTAAGCATCAGCCACAAAAATATTATTGGATTGATCAATAGACAGTTCGCATGGTGTGTAAAAACGAGCAGCCGTATCGCTGGCATCCACATAATCACCAACACTTTGTACACCAATGACAGTACCTCCGCCAGCCCAATCGCTCACCATTCCATCAACCGATATTTTCCGTATCCTGTGGTTCCAGCTATCGCCAATATATATATTGCCAGTATCATCAAGACATATTCCTCTGGGATAATTGAATTGAGCTTGTGATGCGGCCCCGTTTTGTAAACCTGCAGTGCCACTACCAGCGATTGTCGTTACTTGCAGATCTGCAGAAATTTTCCTGATACGTTGGTTTATAAAATCGGATACATATATACTTCCATCTTCATCCAGGACAATATTGATAGGTTGGTTGAACTTAGCTTCATCGGCTGGCCCATCAAGATAACCGGCAGTTCCGGTTCCGGCATATACACTAACTTGCCCATCTACTCCTATTTTCCTGATACAATGATTATATGCATCCGCCAGGTATAAATTTCCTTCAGGATCGATACAGATTCCAAAAGGTCTGTTGAAACTTGCAACACTGGTATCGCCATTTACAAAGCCGGAGGAGCCGGTACCGGCATAGGTGCTTACATAATTTTGAGACTGCAGCATATTGGTGAATAAAACAAAAGCGACCATTAAAATGGCAGTCACCCCGAATTGAACTTTTATAGAGCTTCTCATAATATTAATTTTTATAATTGATAAATATACTGAATAAACTACCTCGCAACAGGCCTGCGAAGTATTTAAACATTTTTTGATTCGGTTTTAACCAACCTGGTGTCAAGTCAAGCGCATTTAAGGCACAATCATCATATTCCGGTATATCCATTTCAAGTTGAAAAATGTTATGGTTGTATGTTCAGCAACAGAATATACACGTTTTTCATTTTTCGGGTTTTTGATTACTTTTACTGAACACAAATGAGAATCTTATTACCGATATTGTATATCCTTTTTTTTCTGGCTTTTCCGGCCTATGCCCAGCATTATCCGTCTCAGGTGAATAAACCCGTCTACTTTGCCAAAACCCGGCCTCTTAAAGATATGAAACCCATTCTGCCAGGTATACTTGATGATGGTAAGGATGAGGTTTACGAGATTATAACTGAGCCTTTTCCTGAAATATCAGATACAGTAGAAGATCCGGGGATTGATCCGGTATTACAACAAAATATGGACACAAAAAGCCCACCTGATATTTCTGTTAATGCTGAAGGGATGTGGAATTATCAAAATAAAATACCTCCTGATACTGATGGCGATGTGGGGCCGGATCATTATATACAAATGGTTAATATGTCATTCGCCGTCTTTGACAAAGAAGGCACGATGATTTATGGCCCTGTTGCCAACATAACCATCTGGCAGGATGCCCCCGAAATATGGTCGGATTTCAGCAATGGCGATCCCATTGTCCTTTACGACGAAGCAGCAGACCGATGGCTTATTAGCGAGCTTTCATTTCCACACCATCCTTATAGCCCTCATTATATAAAAATTGCTGTTTCAGAAACAGCCGACCCCACAGGCTCCTGGTATTTGTATGGGTTTGAATATGATTATTTCTGTGACTATCCAAAATTTGGAGTCTGGCATGATGGCTATTATATGACCACTAATAATAATTACTGGGATGGTTCCCAATGGCATTTTCATGCCGTGGGCGTATCTGTTTTTGAAAGGGACAGTTTGTTGGCCGGGTCCCCGGATGCACGGAGGATCTTTTTCGACCTGTATCCTAATAATGAACCCTGGAGTGTATTACCGGCCGATTATGATGGTGAGCCGCCTCCTGTCGATGTACCTGCTTACCTTGCTTACTACAAAGAAGCATTTCCGGACAGGATAGGTATTTACAGTGTACACACAGACTGGATCGTACCGGGAAACTCGGTGATTGAACTTTCTGAAACCCTTCACCCGGAGCCTTTTTCGGGAAGCCTCCCCGACGGAATTCCACAACCCGGTAATGCCCCCTATCTGTCTGCTCTTTCAAACAGGCTAATGTATCGCCTGCAATACAGAAAATTTGATAATTATCAAACCATGGTCACTAATCATACCGTAAACAGAGGTAATGGCGTGGCAGGGATTCGCTGGTATGAGTTCAGGGATTATGGCAGTGGTTGGCAAATTTATCAGCAGGGAACATACTCTCCCGATAATACTTCCCGATGGATGGGGTCGGCGGCTATGGATGAATATGGAAACATTGCCCTGGGATATTCAGTCTCCGGATATGATACTTATCCTTCTATCCGGTTCACCGGAAGATATAAGAATGATCCCTCAGGTTTTATGACTGTACAGGAAACCGAAATTATTGCAGGCACCGGAGTACAACTCAGCCCTTATCATCGCTGGGGTGATTACAGTTGTATGTCGTTAGACCCAATAAACCAAACCACATTCTGGTATACTCAGGAATACTACCAGGTATCGGGCGACAAATCGTGGCAAACCCGGATAGCTGCTTTCAACCTGGTTGATCCGTTAAGCCTGTCAGTCACAACAGAAAAAGACAGCCTTTGCAGCGGCGACAGCACACAACTATTAGCACTGGCAGAGGGAGGCAGTGGTAATTATACATTCAGCTGGATTTCCGATCCTCCGGGATTTACTTCAGCAGAGCAAAATCCTTTTGTAACCCCCGACACGACCATGTTATATATTTGCACACTTGGCGATAGTGTCAACGAGGTCAGTGACAACCTGGAAGTCTTTGTGCAGAAAAATGCGATTGCCTATGCAGGTCCCGACACTCTTATAGATGCCGGGCTGTCATACCACATACAGGATGCCCTGGCTGAGAATCATTCATCACTGAAATGGGGTTCGGGTGGAGACGGAATTTTCGATGACAGCACATTTCTTTATGCAACATATACCCCGGGAGAAAATGACATCTTCATTGGTAATGTTGATCTGTTTTTAACTGCATTTCCATTATTCAGCTGCGATACAGTCAGCGACACTATGTGGCTGGCAATCAATTCAGGCACAGGCATGCCCGCCGACAAGTCGATGCTGCCCTATGCCTATGTCAAACCAAATCCGTCAAACGGTACGTTCAAGTTGGTATTAGTTAATTTTACGGGAGAAGAAATTATTTTTACTATTCGCCAGCTTTCAGGTAATGTCATCTATCAGGATATATTTATTTCTGAGATCTACCAGGTCAGGGACATAATGATCGAACAGCCCGGTTCAGGAGTATATATTGCGGAACTAAAAACCAGCAACAGGAATATCATTATTAAGCTTTTGATCAAGTGAGGCCAGGGGGAGGAGGAGGAAAGATGTAGCGATGTAGCGATTGCGCGATGTATGAGATTGAACGAAGTATTCGGACCTTCGAATAACGCGCAATCGGGCGATCTTCGCAATCGGGCAATGTTGGGAGATTAGCTGCGGTGATCTCAGGGAAGTGAAAGGATAGGATGTTATAATTTGTGGTGAAATACTTATCAAATCCTCCCCCATATAATTATTGCCAGGTTTTACCGACAAGATCGCTATAAACCTCCCCTGAAATAATTGGGCAATAAAATTGGTCGTTTGTTTGGTTAAGTGTTCTCTTATCAATCACCCCAGTCGTTTATTTGGTTTTGACCTTTTTTCTAAATCAGTTCACTTTTTACTGAAAATCTACATAGTTAGCGGTTTGTTGTTTTATTAATTTAACTTCTCTCGATTCTATAATTAAATCATATCAATATTTTCTTGTCCATATTTATCCTTATTCGATTGTTCATTTTATCTTATTATACTTCTTCAAACTCTTTTGGGTATTTAACTATTCCACTAATATTTTCAAGACTATTTTTTACTAATTCAATTCCCATAAACGCATTAGCAGGTACTTCAAAAGGAGGTTTTATATTCCATTTTTTTGTTGGAA
>JAGLEK010000279.1 GCA_023145125.1 Bacteroidales bacterium
GAGTAGGTCCTGGTATTCGAAGGCTGACTGTTGCTTGTCCGTGCGCTTGAGCGCTGTGGGGTATTGCTGTTGCTATTTGTTACCCTTTGCTTGCTTGCATCAGAGCGGGTAGTGGAGCTTGGTGCTTTATACCTTTCTGACGGGCTTGTACGGTAGTCAGGTGCTTCGTAGGATTTAGGCTTGCTATAGCGCTGTTCAGGGCGTGTACTTGTTTGCCTTGGTGAGTTTTGCGCATACCTTGACTGACTTTGCTGTTGGCGTGTAGCCTGCCCCGGTGTGGAGTAACGCTCAGCCGATGGAGTTTTGCCCGGCTGTTGTTCCCTGCTTACTGAGGGCTCCTGCCTGGTCTGGGTGTAGCGTCCTGCCGGAGTACGTGTTGGCTCCTGCCTGCTGGCCTGTGGCTGACGTTCGGCACTGCTGCGCTGACCTGGGGTCATGGTAGTTCTTTCTCCTGAAGAAGTTCTTTGGGTTGAAGGAGCCTCTGTCCTTCCTCCTGCTTGTTCAGTCCTTCCCGGAGTGTAAGCATCTGCTGACTGGCGGCCACCGCCCTGTGAAATTGTAGAACCTCCCTGGGAAACCCGTGTGCCGGAACCAACTGCAAGGGCGTCTTCATAATCTTCTCCGAAGGATCTTGAATCCCTTCCGTTACCGGCTCCTGTGCCGTTTGGGTTCATCCCCCTGTTGTTCCTCGGGCCATAGTAATATGAGTTGTAGTCGTAGCTGTTGTAATAATAAGGTGTAGAATAATACCCACCATAACAGCAGCAACCGTATCCGTATCCATAATAACCACCCCAACCATAGTAAGGATAGCCCCAGCCACCGTAGCCGTAGCCATAGCCGTATCCGTAGTAAGGATAGCCCCAGCCGAATCCGATACCAAATCCGCCCCATCCAAAACCAAAGGATAAAGATGGTCCGTAGTAACCCGGATACCCATAATAATAGCCTGAATAGATGCTGTTGCCATAGGTCCATGGATCATTCTCATAATAATAGTTATTGGTATAGTAGTTATCATAGTAGCTGTAACCGGGATTGGGATCATGGAACCTGCGGATCCTTGATGCATAACTGTAATCGTAATAGTCCTCCATCTCAAACTCGTTTTCGGAATACTCGGTGGTGCTGTAGGTATTCTCGTTTCCATAGTCATAATCATCAGAAGTCGTACTTCGTGTTTCAATGTACTCGGAACTTGTGTATACTTCGCTGGCGGTATATGCTGCCTCGGCATCTTTGACCTTGGCTGTATTTATACTGCCATCCTTCTTAGTGGAATAGTAGACATCATCGTAAGCTGTACTGGCCTCTTTCTGAGAAGAACATGCAGATAGAATAAATACTGCGATAACGATTAAGCTTAGATAAGTTTTCATGATGAACTCCTTTCGGTATATATTTGGTAAGTTGTTATGTGGTATATGCTTCATTTTATTAATTTTGTTGCGTTCACCCAATAAAATACAAATACTATACCAAAAATCAAATGGCCAAAGATTTTCCAACAAGAAAAGAGAATTACTCCCAGTGGTACAACGACTTAGTAATTAAAGCTGACCTGGCTGAGAACTCAGCTGTGAGGGGATGCATGGTTATCAAACCGTATGGATATTCCATCTGGGAAAAGATGCAGGCTGCCCTGGATAAGAAGTTCAAGGATACGGGCCACTCAAATGCATACTTTCCATTATTTATTCCGAAGTCTTTTTTTAGCCGTGAGGCCAGCCATGTGGAAGGCTTTGCCAAGGAATGTGCCGTAGTTACACATTACCGTTTGAAGAATTCGGAGGATGGCAAAGGAGTGGTAGTGGATGAAACTGCCAAGCTGGAAGAGGAGCTTATTGTCAGGCCCACTTCAGAAACCATCATCTGGGATACTTACAGAAAGTGGATACAATCATATCGTGACCTGCCTATCCTGGTCAACCAATGGGCAAATGTAGTTCGCTGGGAGATGCGCACCAGGCTGTTTCTCAGAACAACTGAGTTTCTGTGGCAGGAAGGCCATACGGCGCACGAGACAAAACAGGAAGCCATAGATGAAACTATGCTGATCCTGGATGTGTATGCCGATTTTGCTGAAAAGTTCATGGCCATGCCGGTATTGAAAGGAGTGAAAACCGAGAGTGAACGTTTTGCCGGGGCTGTCGACACATATTGTATTGAAGCACTGATGCAGGATGGAAAGGCTCTTCAATCCGGTACATCTCATTTCCTCGGGCAGAACTTTGCAAAAGCTTTTGATGTAAAATATCTCAATAAGGAAAACAAACTTGAGTATGTATGGGCAAGCTCCTGGGGTGTTTCCACCAGGTTGATGGGTGCCCTGATCATGGCCCATTCCGATGACCAGGGCCTGGTATTGCCTCCAAAGCTTGCGCCGATACAGGTAGCCATTGTGCCTATATACAAAAATGCCGAACAGCTTGAAGAGATATCCCTGAAAGCCAATGAGATCAAAAAGAACCTTGAAGCTCGTGGGATCTCTGTGAAATATGACGATCGTGATACATATAAGCCGGGGTGGAAATTTGCCGAATATGAGTTTAAGGGAGTTCCGGTGCGCCTGGCTATTGGCCCTCGCGACATGGAAAACGGTACTGTCGAAGTAGCCCGCAGGGATACCCTGGAAAAGGAAATCCTTCAAATGTCAGATATCGATCATAAGATCGAGCATCTGCTGGAGCAGATCCAGGAGAATCTTTACCGTAAAGCCCATAATTTCAGAGATGAAAATACACATAGGGCCGATACATGGGAAGAGTTTACCGACCTCATTGAAAACAAGGGAGGCTTTGTGCTTGCCCATTGGGATGGTACCGCTGAAACTGAACTTAAGATCAAGGATAAAACAAAGGCAAGCATCAGGCTGATACCTATCGAAGATGATAAGGAAGAAGGGAGTTGCATACTGACCGGAAAACCATCAAAACGCAGGGTGGTGTTTGCGAAAGCTTATTAAGAGTGCCGAGTGCCGAGTGCCGAGTGATGAATTATTGTTTATAAAGTTTGCCTGCCCCGGTTCCTTCCAAATTAACGCCTGGCGGGTTCCCGGAATAATAAACGTCCCCTACATTATTGATCTTTACATCCAGTTGCAGGCCTGCCATTACATAGCAATTGTTGGTGCTGTTGCTGGTCATAAAGGTAAAGACAGTTGTCAGCCCGCTCATGTCAGCGGGGCCATAGCCTCCGGAGTAAAGGTAACTGATATGGGAATTGCCTCTCACCGTCAGATCCACCGTGCCATAATGAAGGTTATACGTTGATTGTACCATGTTTACCCACAAATTGATACTGCCGGCCCCTTCAAGTACATCCAGTGTGATAGAATCGGCAACGAACTGGTTAGTGGATATCAGGTTCCCCGAGGCCTGGTATATTATACTGTCTAACCTGGGTGCGCTGATATGTACCTCGATTGGCTTTTCATAGCTTCTTACCCAGTTGCACGTATTTTCATTTGATATGGTAAGGGTTTTTCCGGAGACAGAAGTTTTAATGCCCGGAATAACATTTTCCCCTGCCCTGACGGTAACGGAATAATCAGGGGCGTATGTCAGGTAAACATCTACATTATTATTCATATGCAGGTAAACAAATGAAGATACCTCCCTGGTTTCCTCAGACACAGGGCCTGAATTTTTAAAGCAATCACCGGGATTGAACTTCTGGCATGCCGCCATAAGCAAGATCAATACAATATAGATGGTCTTTTTCATCAATCCGGATTAATAATATTTTATGTTCAGATTATACCCAACTCCGAGGGTGATGTAATCAGCCCTGGCATAATGTGCCTTCAGGGTTATAGAAGTATAAATACTTTGATTAAAATAATACCGTATGGCAAATTTCTCATAAATGCCGCCTTCGGTTTTATATTGACCACTGAAGTAACCGCCAATATTTAATACAAATGATACACGAGAGATCATAAGCTCCCAGGCCAGGTTCCCCCCCGTTTTTACAATAGGAATGAAGCTGTCCAGTTTCTCCCCGCTTGATGTTTCCACGATCATCCTGTCGGTGCCATCGTAACTTACATCCAGGCCGAAACCCAGGCGGCTTTTAAATGAAACCTGCTTTAAAATGTTTGCATACATGGCGTATACCATATAGCTGCCACCGGCATCTGCATCGGTATTCTTATATCCCAGGCCTGCACCAAATTGTACCTGGAACCACTTCTTTCCGTCAAATTCATAGGGGTACAATTCCGGAAGTAGCTTGCTTCTTGTATAAGCATTTTCCTTGCTGAGTTTGTATGCTACACCGGCATATATTGAAGGGATGTTGATCCCATAGTTTGGTGTTTTCATGGATCCATTGGAAAAATGCGTCAGAGCAATGCTCCCGGTAAAATACAGCCTGTTAATGATCCTGGCGCGCAATTCCAGGGATGCGCTCACTGCAGCATTCAGGTGCGACCCTATGGCAGTATTCTTATAGTTGTCAAGCCTGTCGAAGCGTTTGGTCAGATAACCCAGGCCAATGCCGGCTTTGAAATACAGGCGAACAGATTTTTGGGGAGTGATCGGGAAATTGATATACGGATAGATGGCATGGGCATCACCCAGGTAGGGCGAAGTGCCCAGGTTTGAGTACCAGTATGCCAGCCCGATAATAGGATAAGCATACATGTACTCCCAGCGGCTACCACCAAAAGTTTGCTTTGAAATGCTGATCTCAAAAGAAGAAAAATGGGAATTGAATATTTCCATCTCCAGCCTGTGGGGGATGAGGAAGCCATATCCGGCCTTAGCCTCCACCATTAGATTAGCGCTTGTATTGACATGCCTGCGCCCGCTTTGTGATAAAGCATCAGATGGATGTAACAGGAGCAGCATGCAAATCGAAAAAGCCATTTGCATGATGTTGCCGGCCATCCCTCTGTGAGTTTTATCGTTTTTTGTCAGGCTGTTCATTTAATATTTATTCAGCAATCCAGGTGTCACTGAAAAAATGCTGAGCATGCAAAACTAATGAAAATATGCGCTTTGTCTTTTGTAAACAGCTATACACCACTCATTATTGTGGAATAATAATGTTTACCTTTGCTGGTATCCGAAACTTATGATTTTATGAAGAAGGAACTTTTTGAATTCAGCCGCTTGCTGGAGATCATGGATGAGCTCAGGGGACAGTGCCCCTGGGATAAGAAGCAAACGCTTGAAAGCCTTAGATACCTTACCATTGAGGAAACCTATGAATTGTCTGATGCCATCATTGAACAAGACCTTGATGCTGTCAAAAAAGAACTGGGCGACCTGATGTTGCATATTGTTTTTTATTCAAAAATAGGGTCTGAAAAAAATGCTTTTGGCATCGGCGATGTGCTGGAAGCGATAAATGATAAACTTGTTGAAAGGCACCCCCACATTTACGGGGATGTAAAGGTTAACGACGCCAGGGATGTTCTGGATAACTGGGAAAAGATCAAAATAACGAAAGAGGGCAGGAAATCGGTCCTCGGTGGTGTGCCCAAATCACTGCCACCATTGGTAAAGGCTTTCAGGATGCAGGAAAAAGCCAGTGGTGTGGGCTTCGACTGGGAATCGGCAGGACAGGTCTGGGATAAGGTCATAGAGGAGTTGAATGAACTAAAGGATGAGGTTGATAAGGGCGAAGATGGCAGGTTGGAAGAAGAATTCGGGGATCTGATGTTTGCATTGGTGAACTATTCCCGCTTCATCGGGATCAACCCGGAGGATGCATTGGAAAAAACCAATGTGAAGTTCAAACGCAGGTTTCAGTACCTTGAAGAACATGCCAGGGAGGATGGCAAGGCTTTATATGATATGAGCCTGGCAGAGATGGATGTATACTGGGAGCAGGCTAAACAATTGGAACGCAAAGCCACCAAAACTTGATATTTTTAAGAAATATCCTCATCCTGGTCTTTGCCGGGATGTCGTTACTATCCGTTGCGCAGGAAAAAGATACCCTGACACAGCCCGAAGAGGTAAAATTAAATAAGGCTTACATCAAGTCGTACTTCACTGATTCATGGGAGATAACGAAGTCACCCTTAAGGTGGAAGGGCAGGCAATGGTGCACCTTTGCTGCTGTTGGTGGTGTTACAATATTAGCCTATATCCATGATGATTTAATCCGGGATGCTTTTCAGCGCAACCGCACACACGGGCTCGATCAGGCCAGCAAATATTTCTTCGAACCATTGGGCAGTGGTGTTATTATGATCCCATTGACAGCAGGATTCTGGGCTATTGGGGAGATAACCGATAACCGGCGTGCTGCGCGTGCAGGCCTCACCGGCATTAAGGCAATGGCCATCACGGCAGTGTTCACCTATGCCATCAAGTATGCAACACAGCGACACAGGCCTTACGAAGATTATCCCCCCAACCCGCGTATTTGGGAAGGGCCTTTTGGAAGTTATACGAGTACTTCATTTCCCAGTGGGCATTCGTCGGTGATCTTTGCTGTTGCCACAGTATTTGCTACTGAGTACAGGGACAAGATATGGGTTCCGATCCTGTCGTACACCCTTGCTTCCCTGGCTTCTGTTTCACGTGTATATGATGATAAGCACTGGGCTTCGGATGTGATCTTTGGTTCCGCACTGGGTTTCTTTATCGGTAAGTTTGTTTATAAAAGCACCATAATGAACCCCGACCTGCTAATCATACCTGGCGTATCCGCATCCGGCCACCCGGGATTTACAATGATTTATCAACTCCGTTAAGTGTTTTTATTGCTTATTTTTGCGCCTGTAAAACAAAGAAGATTTATAGCCGTTATCAGATATTATGAGGGACAGATCAAAAGGGAAGAACATCTGGATTATTGAGTTGCTGGCGCTTGTGAGCATTACAGTATTAGTTATTGGAACAGCTTTTCTGCTGATGCCCGCCGGCGATTATGATGAATTTGCGGATGTGGCCGAAGAGGAGATCGTGCACAGTATTGAATATGGGATCATTGTCGATTCCCTTGAGGTGATCCGGGATAATGTGAAACGCAATGAATTCCTGGCAGATATTCTGCTGAGGTATGATGTTGATTATAACCTTATCGATCAGATCGCCCGAAGCCCGCGCGATGTATTTGATGTGAAGAAGATCAGGGCCGGGTATCCTTATTCGGTAATCAGGTCACTTGATTCCCTGCAAAGCACACATTATTTTATCTATGAGCAATCCCCAACAGAATATGTTGTCTTTGACCTCCGGGATACATTAATAATATATAAGGGTGAGAAAGAGCTTGAGCGCAGGCTGACTTTTTCTTCCGGCATCATTTCGTCATCTTTATGGAATACACTGGTTGATAATGGTGCTGATCCTAACCTCGCTAATGAATTGTCGGAGATCTACGCCTGGACCATAGATTTCTTCGGAATACAGAAGGGCGATAACTTCAGGGTGATCTTTGAAGAACTGTATGTTGAGGATGAGTATATCGGACTGGGGAAGGTGATTGCCGCAAATTTCAATCATATCGGCCACGACTATTATGCATGCTTTTTTGAACAGGACAGCACCGGGGATTATTATGATGATGAGGGGGGGAGCATGCGCCGCACTTTTCTGAAAGCCCCATTACGTTATCGCAGGATCAGCTCCGGGTTTTCATACAGCCGTATGCACCCTGTGTTAAAATACAGAAGGCCTCACCTTGGGGTTGATTATGCTGCTCCGACCGGCACGCCCGTGCTGGCTGTCGGGGATGGTGTTGTAACATTTGCAGCATACACAAAGCAGGGCGGCCATACAGTTAAAATAAAGCATAACGGCACTTACTCAACTGCTTATTGTCATTTTTCCGGATATGGCAAAGGCATAAAGCAGGGTGTCCATGTGACGCAGGGGCAGGTTATCGGCTACGTTGGCACTACAGGCCTTTCCACCGGGCCTCATCTTGATTTCCGTTTTTACAGGAATGGTAAGGCTCTTGATCCGCTTAAAGTGAAGTCACCACCTGCAAAACCTGTTGACTCAGCCTGTTTTGAGATCTATCACAGCTATTGCGACAGCCTGATCGCAGAATTAGACAGCATTCCTGTTCTTCCGCAAATTACTGATTGATCAGCTTTTTCTCAGTAAGCCTTGCTCTTCTTTTTTTGCCAAATGGAAATGCGATCAGAAACAATAAGATCAAGAGGGTATGGACAAGAATGTCAGGAAGATAAAAACCCGCAATAGCCAATTCCAGGATGAGAAATGTAATGGCTGAAATGGTATAGATGTAAAAGCCAAGTTTTTGTACTTTCCACATGAGAAGGATCCCAATAAAAGCAGAGAAAAAGATAATAAAGCCTGAGATAGAAAACAGGAAGAAGTTCAGGCGGGAAAGATCATATAGCTGAAGATATTCATTCAGGATGCCACTGATCCCTGTTGAATAAAGCATTCCCAGCAAGAACAAAAGTGAAAACAGGCTGGTATATGTAAAACCTATAACACAAAGGAATCCCAGGAATAAAGGCCTTTTGGGTTTACCTGTTTTTGAATTTTTTTCTGTATCAGTCATTTGTAGATCAGGCCTAGCGCATAAATTGCAGGTTTCTGGCGTATAAATATACAAATAATGCCGTGAGTATGATATTCATTATGGGATTGGTCTCCCCCCCGAAATAGATTAAAGGCACTACCAGGTAGATCAACTGGGATGAGGTATACAGGTGAAATCCTATTTTCCGGAGGTTCCACATCATTATGGCACCCAGTACCGATGATGCAGATAAGACAAAAGAGATCAGGAAAAAATCCCTGGGGGCATTCAGCAGGAAAGCTGCTTCAGGCATATTTGCATATACATTACGCATGATCTCCATGGTGTTCTCATAATTCAAGGCAACCATTAAGAAGCCAAAAACGCCCAGGCCACTGCCGATGAAGGTCAGGATGCAGAGGATCGTTAGCAGTTGCGGCCTTTTGGGCTTGCTTTCCGTTATATTTTGTTGTTCTTCCATATGTAAAAGGATGACCTCACAGGTTCAGGATCTGTGAGGTCTGTGTTTTTTTATTCCAAACTGCCAACCACCTTTTCAACTTCATTCAGGATCTCGCATGATTTCACCAGATCCTTCATGGCATTGTGGTCGTTGTACAATGGCCTGTCGATATCGAGGAATTCCACATGCCTTCTCACCACTTCCTTAGCTTTCGTTACTCCTTTACCAAAACTATATTCCCTGAAGTCGAGGGCCTGGGCTGCGGCCATGATCTCAATGCCGAGGATGCCATAGGCATTGTCGAGGATCTGAAAATTCTTAATGGCCGTGTTCATTCCCATGGAAACAAAGTCTTCCTGGTCGGCGGCAGCCGGAATGGATTGTATGGAAGCGGGTGCTGACAGTATCCTTTGTTCCACGATCTGCATGTCGGCAGTATACTGGCTGAGCATGAGCCCGGAGAACATGCCTGCACCTTTGGTGAGGAATGCCGGCAATCCAACGCTGAGAGCAGGATTGTTAAGCCTGTTCATCCTTCGTTCGGACATAATGCTGATCATAGTGATGGCGACACCTGCCATGTCCATGGGCAGGGAAACAGGAGAGCCCTGAAAATTAGCTCCCGACAGCTGCATATTTTCTTCCGGAAAAAATATTGGGTTGTCACCCACACCATTGAGTTCGATCTCCACCTGTGAGCGGCCATAAGCAAGTGCATCATGGGCAGTTCCGATCACCTGTGGTGTCGATCGCATTGAATAGGCATCCTGAACTTTACATGCGATCCTGTTTTCTTTCAGGTCGCCACCATCTACCATTTTATTAATGGCATTGGCGCTTCTTATTGCACCCTTGAAGCCTCTTACTTCGTGTAATCTGGGTGTGTATGGTTTCATGTTGGCTTTGAGTGCTTCCAGCGACATGGCTGCACCGATCTCAGCCTGTTTCAGCCAGTTGTTGGCATCATACAGGAAGATGGCGCTCATGGCGGTTAATACATTTGAACCGTTGATGGTGGCCAGCCCGTCGCGGGCCTCTAGTCCGGGAATGGGGATGCCAGCGCGTTCAAGGGCTTCTTTTCCTTCATATATCTCCCCTTCAAAATATGCCTGCCCTTCCCCCATCATCAGCAGGGCGATCTGCGACATTGGGGCGAGGTCGCCGGATGCGCCAACGGATCCTTTCTGGCATACCCATGGTGTAACTCCTTTGTTGAGCATGTCGACAAGTGTCTGTGTGATCTCCGGACGACAGCCGGAGTTACCGTGTGCATGCACGTTGATCCTGCCAAGCATAGCTCCACGCACGTATTCAAGCGGCATGGGTTCTCCGATACCGGCAGCGTGGTTGTAGATGAGGTATTTCTGAAAATCCTTTACCTGGTCGTCGTCGAGGACGACTTCTGAGAACTCACCAATGCCAGTGTTTACACCGTACATTATCTCATGGGCCTCGATCTTATTCTCGAGCATGGTCCTGCATTTGATTATGCGCTCAACAGCTTCGGGGTGAAGTTCTACTTTTTCGTTATTGCGAGCTACGTTTACAACGTCTTCAATGGTGAGCCCGGCACCTTTTATTATTAATGTCATTTTAATTTTTTAATGAGTTCATGTTCTGTTAACTGTTCCTGCTCGCCTTTATTCATATTCTTGAGCATGAATTTCTTGTTCTTTATCTCTTCAGTGCCGGCCATGACAATGAAGGGGATGCCTTTGTTGTTGGCCCAGCCCAGTTGCTTCTTCATCCTGGCTGCATCAGGATAAAGCTCTGCATTGATGCCTGCTTTCCTGAGTTTATCGATAACAGGCAGGCAGTATTTTACCTCTTCATCTCCAAAGTTTACGAACATGACCTTTGAGGATGCCTGATAAGCTTCGGGGAATCCATTGAGTTCCATTAGTACATCGTAGATCCTGTCGGCACCGAATGAGATGCCAACTCCCGATACGCCTTCCAGCCCGAATACACCTGTGAGGTCGTCATATCTTCCCCCACCGCAGATGCTGCCCATGGCCACATCGACAGCTTTTACTTCGATGATGGCACCGGTATAATAATCCAATCCGCGTGCAAGGGTGAGGTCCAGCTCAAATTTCGTGTTGATGCCAAGGTCTTTAAGATGGCACATCACGGCCTTGGTTTCTTCGCAACCTTTTAGTCCGGTAGGCGAATCCTTCAGGATATCCATCAGCAATGGGAATTTCTCTTTTAGTTTCCCTTCCATACTCAGGATGGGCTGAAGTTTGTCAATGGCCTTTTTTGAAATGCCTTTGGCCAGCATTTCCTCATTGACCTTGTCAATGCCTATCTTGTCGAGTTTGTCCATGGCCACGGTGATATGCCCGAAATTATTTGATTCACCGATCACTTCGGCAATGCCTGCAAGGATCTTCCTGTTATTTAGTTTTACGATGGCTTTGATCCCCAGCTTTGTAAAGACATCATCGATGATCTGTATCAGCTCCACTTCGTTGAGCAGTGAATCGCTGCCTATCACATCCACATCACATTGGAAGAATTCGCGGTATCGTCCTTTTTGGGGCCTGTCGGCACGCCATACCGGCTGTATCTGGTAACGCTTGAAAGGAAATGAGATATCGTTCCTGTGTTGTACCACGTAACGGGCGAATGGGACGGTAAGGTCGTATCGCAGCCCTTTTTCACTGATCTGCCTGGTGAGGCCTGCCTGGTCTTTATTTTCCAGGGTGGCATCATCCACTTTTTCCAGGTAGCTGCCGGAATTCAATATTTTAAAAAGCAAACGGTCGCCTTCATCGCCGTATTTACCTATCAGCGTGGACAGGTTTTCCATGGCAGGAGTTTCGATAGGCTGGTATCCGTAGTTGCAAAAAACACCCTTAATAGTATCGAAGATATAGTTCCTTCTCACCATTTCGATAGGGGAGAAGTCGCGTGTTCCTTTGGGGATGGATGGTTTTTGTGCTGCCATGGGTTTGTGTTTGGTGCAAAAGTAAGGATTTTTAAAGATACTGG
>JAGLEK010000028.1 GCA_023145125.1 Bacteroidales bacterium
CTATTTCAGCCCAAACTTCCCCATCCTCCTATCCAACGACTGCCAGGTGATATTGAGCAGTTCTGCAGCCTTTGACTTATTGTTGTTGGCTTGCTTAAGCGCTTTCAGGATCACGCTTTTTTCAATTTCTGCAAGGTCTAGATTATTCTCCTGTATGCTGTCCCCGGCTGCTTCATCTCCTGAGCCTGGTATGCTGAAGCGGAAGTTTTCCCAGCCTATGCTGTCGCCGTCGCAAAGGATGATAGCACGCTCTACCATATTCCTGAGCTCCCGTACATTGCCCGGGAAGCTGTAATCTGTCAATTTTTCTATCAGCTCCCGGTCGATGGATTTGATCTCCTTGTTCATCTGCTCCGCAAAAAAATGAATGTAATACTCCAGAAGGGGAGGGATGTCATCTTTCCTTTCACGCAGGGGCGGGATCTCGATCACAAAGGTGCTAAGCCTGTGATAAAGGTCAGGCCTGAATTTCGATATTTTGCTTAAAGCAAAGAGGTCGCGGTTGGATGCGGTTATGACCCTGAGATCTACTGAAACTTCAATCCTGGAGCCTAACTTGCTGATCTTCTTCTCCTCCAGCACCCGAAGCATCTTGGCTTGCTGTGTCAATGGCATATCTCCTATCTCATCCAGGAATAAAGTTCCGTTGTTTGCGATCTCAAACCATCCTTCCTTATCTTCCCTGGCATCGGTAAATGCACCTTTTTTATGCCCAAAAAACTCACTCTCAAAAAGTGTCTCCGGTACGGCAGAGCAGTTCACTGAATAGAAAAACTGCTTTTTTCTCGCGCTTAACAAATGGATGCCCCTGGCAACGAGTTCTTTCCCGGTCCCACTCTCACCGGTGATCAGCACTGAGGTTGTGTTAGTCATGGCTACACGCGACATCAGCTCTACCACATTTTTCATGGCTGCACTCTTGCCGATCAGGTCGTGCCCGAATATGTTTTGTATCTCATTCGACACAAGCTCAAATTTATGCTCCGTGCTCTTTAGCTTTTCACTGAGCAATATGAAACGCCTTGTACGCTCAATGGCATGGTTGATCTCGGGGAGACGGAATGGTTTCTGGAAATAGTCGAATGCACCATGCCTCATTGAATCAATGACTGTGCTCATGTCGCCGTGCCCGGATATCATGATCACTTCAAGCTCAGGGTATTCTGCCTTAACTTTTTTAAGGACCTCGATCCCATCCATCTCAGGGAGTTTCACATCCAGGATAAGGATGTCGATGGCAGTATTCTCCAGGACCCTGAATGCTTCAGAGGGTACACCGGCCTTGTAAACAAGGAATTGCTGTCCACTCAAAAACTCCTCGATCTCATCACGCATGCGGATTTCGTCATCAAGTACCAGCACATTTAATTGCTTCATACTCCGGCTTTTTAGTTTTTACTCTCTTTTGGTTCTGTATATATTGGCAGGGTGACTATCAGCTTGGTATATTTCCCCTCCTTACTGTCGGCGGTGATCTCTCCTTTCATTTCCTTGATGATACCATAAATGATCGAGAGCCCGAGGCCTGTGCCCATCTCTTCCTTTTTTGTAGTAAAGAAGGGGTCGAAGATATTTCCTATGATGCTTTCGGGGATCCCCGTACCATTGTCATGGATGATCATGCCACAGGCTTTTCGGTTGGCGAAAGTTGTGAGCTTTATGATCTTTTTATAGTCACCTATTTCCGCCTTTTCTTTTTCCAGTACGGCATACCTGGCATTCGACAACAGGTTCAGGATCACCTGCTCAAACTTATACTTGTTCCCAAAGGTGATATCATTCCTGCTGGAGTATTTCACCTGCAACTCGATGCCCTTGCTGTCATACTGCCTTGAGATGAGAGAAAGGGCATTGTAGACCACCTCGCTGACAGATAAAGGCTCGAGAATGGCGTCGCCCTGGTCGCGGGAAAATATCCTCACATGCTCAATGATATTTCTGATGCGTTCAATATCTTTGAATAGTGAATCAGTCTTGCGCCTGGTGTATTCTTCTGTGATCTCCCCGGATTGCAGCTTGATCAGCATGTTGTCGATCCCCATTGCTATACTGCCCAGGGGCTGGTTGATCTCATGGGCAATGCCTGCAGCCAGTTCCCCCAGCGATTCCAACTTGGATTTCTGGATCAGCATCTCCTGTTGTTTTCGAATCTTTTCAAGCTCCTCCTGCACCCGCTGCTCCAGGTTTCGGTTCAGTTTTCTAAGTTCCTCTGCAGTCTTTTTCCTGTCTGTTATATCTGAAACGAAAGTCAAAACAGCAGTTTCGCCTTCCCAGGTGATCACGGTCGACTTGATCTCAAACCACCTGAGTTTCTTTTTCTTATTAATGAATTTAATGTCGTAACGGTCGGGAAACTCTTCACCCCTGAGGCGCTTCATGTGGTTATCCATGATAAGGTCCTTGAAGTCGATATGCATGAAGTCACTGAAAGGCCTGCCAATGATATTTTTGGGAAGGTAGCCGGTCATTTCGTAGATCATGGGGTTGATGAACCTTACGATTCCCTCTACTGTAAGAAGAATTCCATCATTGGCGTTTTCAAAGATCTGCCGGTATTTTTCTTCGCTTTCCCGAAGGAGTGATTCGATATTTTTCCTGTCGGAGATCTCTTTGATCAGGTCTTGTGTTCTTTCCTGTATCCTGCTTTCGAGTTCATTGTTGAGTTTGAGTAATTCAATATCAACGCGTTTTCGGTGAATGGCTGCACCGATGATATCGGCAGCAGTGCCCAGGGCATAGAGCTCGGCTTCGTTCCATTCGCGTGGCTTACAGCACTCATCCAGCCCGATGAAGCCCCACCAGGTGTTGTTTACAAAGATGGGCATGATCACGATCGACACAAGGCCGAGTTCAGTAAGCAACTTCCTTTCCGACTTTGGAAAATCCCCTATATTCCCATGAATGGGTTTCCCTTTTTGCAAAGTCTTTACCCACCTGCTAAAACCATCTTTATAATTTATCTCTTTCAGGATAGTACCATCCACATCATCCACATTGGGTGTGGCCCAGTCAAAAAGAAGGCTCGTATAGATCTGTTTTTTATTATCCAGGAAATTCTCAAAGATATATACCCTGCTAACCTCTGTAGCTTCGCCCAGCCTTTTCAGCACATCGGCAATGCTCTGGGTAGTGTAATTGTATTTAAAAAAGAGCTCTGAAGCATAGTTAACCGCTTTGAGGATGACATCGCTTCTTTGTAAAGCATCTTCAGCTTCCTGCCGGCGCCGTAGCTGCTCCTCCATGCTTTTCTCCAGAAGTATCTCCCGCCCCAGTTCTCTTATCTGGCTTTCCAATTCCTCCCGCTCGACAGGCTTGATCAGGTAGCCCCTGACGCGGTGCTTGATGGCTTGAAGAAAGTTTTCTTTTTTATCATGGGCTGTCATGATGATGATGCGGGTGTCGTGGTTCTTCTTCCTGATCTCCCTGATCATCTCCAGCCCATCCATTTCCGGCATGTTGATGTCGGTAACCACCAGGTCGGGTTTCACCTTATTGAAGATCTTAAGTCCGGCCTTGCCGTTTTCAGCAATATGAAGATCCTCCACGATGCCCTTAATTACAGAACCGTAGACCTTCCGGATGGAAGCCTTGTCTTCGGCATAAAGTACTGAAATGGGTATCTTTTTGGTGGTTTTTGCCATGTTTCTTTGCTATTTTCCCGCATTGAACTTGATATGGCTAAGTTAATAAATTAATTATTCATGAATGATGATCTTCAGTTGAACAAATCAGGGCCTATCCTGTTAATAGATTGAATTTTACAGATATCACAATGTCAGATAAAAAGCTAATTGAATATCGCAGGGAATATCTTGCCGGGGAATTGCTGGAGGAAAATATCCTCAAAGATCCGTATTTACAGTTTTCTTATTGGCTGGATGAGGCTATCCTTTCCGGTATTAACGATCCAACTGCTATGGCACTGGCTACCTCCGATGCTTCAGGAAACCCTTCCGTGCGCATTGTCCTGCTAAAAGATGCCAGGCCTGAAGGCTTTGTGTTTTTTACAAATTACCAGAGCCGGAAGGCAAGCGAACTGGATGACAACCCCCGGGCCGCAGTCATGTTCTTCTGGCCGGGCCTCGACCGCCAGGTCAGGATAGAAGGGAAAATTGAAAAGATCAGCATTGGTGAATCCAATGAGTTTTTTCGATCAAGGCCGGTAGGTAGTCGCATTGCCTCCATAATATCCCCCCAGGGAGAAGTCATTCCCGCCAGGGATTTCCTTGAACAGAAATTCCAGGAGTACAGTACAAGGCTGGATGATGAAAATATTGAGCGTCCCGATCATTGGGGCGGCTATATCCTGAAACCCAAAAGTTATGAATTCTGGCAGGGGAGGGAGAACAGGCTGAATGACAGGATTCAATACGTTCTGCTTGATGGTCGGTGGGGGATTTCACGTTTGGCGCCTTGAGAACTGGTTGCTGGCACCCCGTCCCCCGTCCCCTGTCCCCTGCACCCTGTCCCCTAATCACTGATGCTGCGGGCGAAGCAAGTCTGTCACGGTTTTAACAGGATTGAATGTCTCAATAGGCACTTCCACGAAGATGGTGATCCAGTTTGCCATGGCACCGTTCCAGAGGCCGGGCAGCTCCTGCGCTTTCAGCTCACGGCCATCTTTTGATTTTGCTGAGATCAGGCCCGTCTGGGGATCAACAAATTCTTTGAGGTTGAACTTATTACCCTTATAATCCTTCAGGCTGCAAACCAGGTCGACGGGGTTGAAATGCGTGGCCTGCTGTATGATCTCCTGCTGTCCTTCATCATCCATATCTATCTGTGCTGATTCCACGACTTGAAGCGTGGTATTTCCGGCATTGTCGGTAACCCGAAAAGGCCCGCCACCGGGTTCGCCTTCATTTTTCACCATACCACAAATACGGATGGGACGGTTTAGTTTGTCAAGGATGATGTCCCTTTTGTCTTCCAGTGAGAAAAAATTCATGCCTTTCGGGAAATGGATGTTAAGTTCTTCTCTTGCAAAGGTGATTGCCTCTTCTGTCGCTGTACCATCCATATCTCCGCTTTCTATGCTGGCAAGTATCCGGAATGATCTTTTCATCAGGTCGATGAGCAATCCTCCCAACACCTTTTTATACAAATAGGTAGGTTGTTTCAGCTTATCAGGAACGACATTATCGATATTTTTAATAAATGCGATATCCGCATCGAGGTCGTTGAGGTTTTCTATGAGAGCCCCGTGGCCTCCCGGCCTGAAGAGTAAAGAGCCATCAGCATTTCTGAAAGGTATATTATCCATATCCACTGCGATTGTATCGGTGGATGGTTTTTGTTCCGACCAGGAAATGTCGAATTTGATATTCCCATTTTGATTGAATTCCCCTTCTGTTGCTTTTGCCCTTGCAATGAATCTCTCTTTGTGTTCTGGTGATACAGTGAAGTGAAGATGTACGGTATTGTTTTGATCTTTACTGTATTCTAATCCTTCAGCCATATGTTCTTCCAGTGGTGTTCTGGGGCCATCAGGGTAGCTGTGAAAGAAAAGCAGGCCCTTAGGGAGGGACGCGTAATCAAGTCCTGCTCCTGTAAGCAGATACCTTATTATGGTCCTGTAATCCCCATCTGCCAGAAGTTGCCCGATGTCATGTTCATCTTCAGCCAGTGCTTTTGTCAAAGCGGGATAGAAGGCAAAATCTGTGATCTTATCCAGGAATTGTGCAACCTCTTTGTCAGCTTCTGCCTGATCATCTTCCATACAGGCATACAAACTCTTGAACATGCGGCTGGCAGCGCCGGATGCCGGCACCATTTTGGTGATAGAATACTTTGGTGCAGCTTTTTCAAATACTGCGGTCAATACTGCGGTTTTTTCATCATCCAGGACACGGATGCCATTATCCGGGGTGGCTGCACCTATAAGGTTAACATAGGGAAAGCCATTGCGAAAGTTTTCGATTTGTTGTTCGATGCTTTTTGGGGAAATATTTTTCTTTTCGAATTG
>JAGLEK010000280.1 GCA_023145125.1 Bacteroidales bacterium
TGCTTTCAGCTGGTCACTGCCGGCGCCGTAACCATGGTCTGCCCAGAGCAGTTCTCCATTGGCAGTATGTTTTGTTATGAAGATGTCAATATTAAATGCGCCGGCATCGAAAAGGTATGGGCCGAACCTTACCTGATCAGTGAAATTCCCGGTAAAGAAGATATCCCCCGTATTGTCGAATGCTGCAAAAGATTGTGCACTCAAGCCGTTGCCATCCACCTGAATAGCATACTGGAATACGCCTTCATTGTTGAACCTGGCCATGAATACACCGGTGGGATCGAGGGTAGTGAGCAAAGTATCACCTACCTGCAGATCGTAGAAAAAGGAGCCTGTGAAAATGATATTGCCATCATTATCACAAGAAATGCTGTACGACTGGTCGCTTGATGAACCACCGGCCTGCAGCAGCCAGATAAGCTCACCTGCAGCATTGTATTTGGCAAGAAAGATGTCGGAGGCCCCGGCAGAGTATATCGTGGTATCACCAAATGCGATCGAGTCATAATAATGCCCCGTCACGAGCATGTTGCCGTATGGGTCTGTTGCTAATGCATTGATGTAATCTGTTTTAGGGCTGCCTGCATGCTTTGCCCAGAGGAAGTTGCCCTCGCTGTCGTATCGGCTGACAAAGATATCCTGGCTTCCCTGGCTCACAAAGGTTTCAGAACCTATATTTATTGTTCCGTAAAACGACCCACAGGTATAGATGCCATTGTCATCAACAGAAATATCGTGTATATAATCATAATCTGCCCCACCATCACCCAACAGCCATAATACATCACCGGCAGCGTTATGCTTGGCTATGTAGATATCGGTTCCTCCGGCGGAAGTGATGCTTTCGGCACCAAAAACGGCTGTTTCAATAAAACTGCCAGCCATGAAAACATTGCCTTCCGTATCAGTTGTAAGAACACTTTTCGTTTCCCCATAAAAAGGATGCCCGCAGGCCTGTGCCCAATCGAAGCCCGGCTGTGAAAAAGCCGCAGTGAACGGAAAAATGGCGATAATGATTATGATGAGTTTCTTCATGTCTTTATATATGTGGATGCAAAGATACTTTTTTCAAACTTCAAACTCCAAACTCCAAACTCTAAGTACTTCAAGTACTTCAAGTATTTTAAGTACTTTTACAATCCCCCAAATACACCTCCAATGGAAAAGAAAACGCTTCTAGGAAAAACAAAGGCTGAACTTCAGGAAGTCACTGACGGGCTGGGATTGCCACGCTTTACTGCTTCCCAGCTTTCAGACTGGATATACAAGAAGTTTGTTTCAGATTTCTCTGAGATGACCAACCTGTCAAAGAAGGCCAGGGAATTGCTTCTGGAGAAATATGTTGTTGGTGGCATTGACCACAGCGGGGTGCAGGAGTCAAAGGATGGAACAAAAAAATATCTCTTTCCAACAGGGGGGCAAAATTTTATTGAAGCTGCCTACATCCCTGAAGAAAAGCGCAATACACTCTGTATTTCCACTCAGGCGGGCTGTAAGATGGGCTGCATCTTCTGTATGACCGGTAAGCAAGGCTTTCAGGCGAACCTCAGCCCGGGAGAGATCATAAACCAATTATGGAACCTGCCTGAAAGAGACCGGGTGAGCAATCTTGTCTTTATGGGAATGGGAGAACCTTTCGATAATATGGACAATTTCATGAAATCCCTGGAGATAATCACAGCCCCGTGGGGGATGGAGATGAGCCCCAAAAGGATCACGGTTTCCACTATTGGGATCATCCCTGCCATGAGCAGGTTCATTGATGAAAGCGATTGTCACCTGGCAATCAGCCTGCACACTCCATTTGAGGACGAACGCAAGGAACTGATGCCGATGGAAAATGCATATCCTCTGGACGAGATCTTCAGCCTGCTCAAGTCCTACGACTTTCCGCGCCAGCGCAAGATATCTTTTGAATATATCATGTTTAAAGGATTTAACGATACCCGCAGGCACGTGAATGAACTGGTTCGGCTGATGCATGGATTGAAGGCCAAGATCAACCTCATACGCTTCCATCCCGTTCCGGGAACCACATTGGAAGGCTCCGGCGACAAGGCCATACATGAATTTAAGGATGCCTTGAATGCCAAAGATGTTACATGCACGATCCGCGCCAGCAGGGGACTTGATATTGCTGCTGCATGCGGACTTCTGTCCACTAAAGAACTTCTGAAGAAAGAGGGTTAATATACAATATACTGTATACTGTATATTCTATTCGTTCTGATGCCCCAGTTTATATGCCAGCCCGAGTCCGAATGTTTGCTTGAACTGAGTCTTTGGGCCGCTGTTTCCGTCTTTGTCGGTGATGTTGATATCATCATCGTAGATCAGGCTGGTGGTAAGGGTTGCTGCAAGCCAGTTATTAATGGTGAAAGTGAAGTAGTTGTCCCAGTATACATCAATATTCTGCGGATTCTCAAGGTAATTGGAGAATAGCTCAAGGTTGGTCTGGAAATCTACATTCTTAACGATGGTTACTGAATACATGAACTTCAGGTTGAAACCGAATTCATGCCTGAATTTGCTGCCATGCTTTGTAAGTATAGATACTGTATCGTTGATCACTTCATATTCCGCACCGTCTAAACCATATTCCCCTGCATCGGCCAGCCGCTGATTGTTCACGATAGTGAGTCTGTAAGTGGCGGGAGCAAGGATCAGCTGAATGTTGTCATTGGGTTTGTATGTAAGACCAAGTCCCAGCGTGAAATATGCGGGGGCTAACCAGTTGGAGTTATATAAGGTGTCCTGGTCTTCAGGAAATCCCTTATCAAACTGCGACTTAAATCCGGCCGTTACTGAATAGTACCAGTTTTTGGTCATTTCGTAACCGAAGTTTGATGTAAAGTCGATCTTATCATCGTTCTTAGACCGCTCATCGTCCTTCTCTTTATACATCCCATAGGCCATGATCAGGTTATTGGTCCAAAGGAGTTTGTTTTCCTGGTAATTGGCATGAAAGTTCAATAACCCATTCAGGGAGAATGAACTCACCCCACCTGCTGACCAGTTTACAAGGGCTGTTTGTCCGACAGTAAGGGATGCATCTCCGCCGATCTTCCATGGTTTTTCAGGTACTTCAGGTACTTCAGTCTCTTCCTGGGCATTTACAAAAATGCTTGTCGCAAATAAAAGTACAACTGCAATGGTAAATAGTTTCTTCATGTTTTTGATTTTATTGATTTAATAGGTTGATGTTTTTGTGATGCTAAAAGTATTATTTGGTTTGCAAAGATAAAAAAATAGGCGTTAGGCGTTCCACTTTCGCCAAGGCTACGGTGGACACAGTGGGTGTTAGGTGGGTTTTGAGTTATTAATTATTCACTCCAATTAGGCCCTCTGCCCCCATCACTCGGCACTCATCACTCGGC
>JAGLEK010000281.1 GCA_023145125.1 Bacteroidales bacterium
GGCAAAAGATCTCTCCCGGCCCCTTTAAAATAAATTGTTACTTACCTGATCACAAACTTTTCAGTGAGGTGCTTTCCGCAATCGCAGCTGATATGAGCAAAATAAATACCTGGTGGCAAAGTGCTAACATCGATGCGCTCACTTACAGATCCAGTATGATCGTTAGCAGTTTTCTTGCTGATCATCATCTGTCCTACCTGGTTCACGATGGATATGCTGATGCCTGTGTTTTGTAATGCATTAAACTCGATCACTAAATGATCTTCGGCCGGATTTGGAAATACGCTTAGGTGAGAAACGGGACCCGGATGTCCGTCAATTATTCCTGATTCTGCTGATGAATAGAACGCGACCGTATCAATGCTTCCCAGTCCGGCATTGTCGAGTATCTCGATACTCAGCAGGGGGCCCTTGGAGTCAGGGGCGAACCATGTAAACTGTGTTCGCACAACGTTAAATTCCTTAATGAAGTTTCCTCCCATGAATAAAGAGTCTATTTCAGCATCTATGGTTATTATTCGCAAAACATTTGTATATGTTCCATTGGGCAGAATTAATGTTCCGTATGAGTCAGCAAACATTTCGCTGGCAGCAAGCACATGCACAGTAGCTATAGATGTGGTGACAATACCTTTATAGGTGTCAAAGTATGTATCGTCATAGGTGAATGGAAATTTGACAAATGTCCTGCTGTCACTGTATACCAACAGTGAGGGAAATGTGCCTGTTAGGGATTCGGAACCCAGATAAAAATATCCATCTGCATTTGTCTGGGCATATGTGAAGCTCGTATCACCCATGCTGATGGCAATTGTAGCTGATGGGAACTCATTGCCAGAAGGTGCTTGCGAAGGTTCAATGACTGTCAACTGACCTCCGGATAATGTTGTTAATCCTGAATAATCCCAACTCACATCAGGGCCGGATGTACCGGTTGTCAGTCCGTTGTTGGATACGAATTGAATATCCATAACATCCCCGATCTCAGGAACATTTTGTGGATATTGCAAAGTTGGCTGAGCCAGCATGACTGATGAAACGAGCAGACTGCATATAAACAGATAAAACTTTTCCATAAGGCTGTTTTTTGGTTTCTATTTCTTCAAATATAGTAAATATTCAAGTGAAATCCAAGTAATTGCCGGATTAAGGGTTCCGGGTTCCGGGTTCCGGGTGCAGGGTGGGTAGGCAATAAAATTGTGATTTGCATATTAAAGACACGTGAACTTACGTTATATTAATTGTAAATGGATTTGATCGAAATGCAGTTTGATTTTAGTATGACATTTGTTGTAACAATAAGACCGGCAAAGCGTCTAACAAATAGGTTTAGGTTTTATTTTTGGTACCCTGAACCCTGTACCTTGAACCCTGAACCCGCTTTTACCCTGATTAACGATAAATCGATCCAACTATGACCGATTATGGAAGCATGACGCTTGATGAAAAAGTTTCTTTTTTAAAGCACGTAAGGATCTTTGCAGATACGGGAGAGGTGTTTCTTTTGTCCCTGGCCACAGTATTGCAGGGGGTAAAGGCAAAACCCCAGCAAACGATCTTAAAAAAGGGCGAACCCGGCGATGCCATGTACATTGTTACATCCGGCACTGTGAGGATCCATGATGGCAGCCATGTGTTGTCACGCCTTACGGTGAATGATGTGTTCGGTGAATATGCACTAATTGATGATGGTTCGCGGTCGGCATCGGTGACCACTGAGGAGGAGAGCTATTTTCTCCGCCTGCGGCGGGAAGATTTCGAGAACAGGCTTGCTGATGACCCGGGCCTGGCAAGGGGCATCATGAAGGTTTTGGTCCACCGGATGAGAGATATGAATGAGCTGGAGGAAAAACTTGCGAAGAGCTACATCAAGATCCAAAAACAAAAAGAGGCAATAGAAGAGCAAAATCAGAGCATTAAGGAAGCCAAAGATAAAATGGAGGAGCAGAACTTTGACCTGCTACATTTGAATGAGGAGAAGAACCATCTGCTCAGTGTGGTTGTGCATGGGTTGAAAAATCCGCTGACCAGCAGCCTTACAATGATCGATATGATGCTTAATGATCCTGAGAAGGCATGCGAAGAGCATCGTGATTATGCCGGGATCATACTGAATTCATTGCAACGAATGAATAAAATGATCAACCAGATCCTCGATATAAATGTGATCGAATCAAAGGTTTATCACCTTAATATGGAGAGGATCAACCTGAAGGAGATCGTGGAAAAGATCTCCAATATATACAAACATACCTTTGACCAAAAGGACATTGATTTCAGGCTTTCCCTCGAGGATTTGCATGCCGAGCTGAATGAGGTGTACATCCTTCAGGTTATTGACAATCTGGTATCCAACGCCATCAAGTATACTCCTGCCGGCAAAACCGTTTCAATAGATCTGGTAAGCAAGAACGGGAAGGTTTTAATAGAGGTAAAAGATACCGGTATCGGAATTCCCAGGCAGTTGATCCCCGGCATTTTTGACCAGTACGAACGAAAAAAACACCATTTGCAGCAGCTTGACCCGGATACCGGCCTCGGGCTTGCCATTGTTAAGAAATATGTTGATGCAATGAATGGACGCGTATGGTGTGAAAGTGAAGCGGAAAAGGGCTCTTCGTTTTTCGTTGAATTCGACCTTTCGTAGGTGTTCCACCTTCGCCAAGGCTACGGCGGACAAAGTAGGTGTTAGGTGAAATTTTACACTATTAATTATTCACTCTAAATAGGCACTAGGTACTAGGCACTATTCACTAGGCACTCCTATAATCAGTATCAAGATACAACTGTTATCACAAGCTTACGATTTCCTCCATGGTTTCTGAATTCGCATAGATAAATTCCTTGCCAAGTTCCTAAATTGAGTCTTCCATTTGTGATAGGTATGCTGACGGATGAGCCCAGCAGGCTGGCTTTCAGGTGGGCCGGCATATCATCAGTTCCTTCCATGGTGTGCATATACAGAGGATGGTTCTCCGGTATCAACTCATTCATGAAAGATTCAAAATCAGTCCTTACGGTGGAGTCGGCGTTTTCATTTATAGTAAGTCCTGCTGAACTATGCTTGATAAAAACATGAAGTACACCTTGATCAGGCAGGTCAGGCAACTCATTTTCGATGATGTGGGTGATCAAATGGTACCCTCTGCGGTAGGGTGGGAGGGTTATTACAGTTTGTGTGGTCATTTTTTTGTTGCTATCAAATTAGTTCATAGTACCTAGTGCCAAGTGCCTAGTGCCTAATTAGAGTGAATAAGTGAAAATATTAATTTCATAAACTTTAAGTACTTTAAGTACTCCAAGTACTTCAGGCACTCTTTACGTCCAGGGCATCCCTCAGCCCATTCCCGATTATCATAAATGCCAGTACCATCAGCATGATGGCGATGCCGGGCAATATGGCGAGGTAGGCTGCATCCAGTATGATATAGGCATAGTTCTCCTTGATCATGGTTCCCCATGAGGGCATGGGTGGTTGTACCCCGATACCGAGGAAGCTCAACCCTGCCTCGATGAGGATGGCGGCAGCAAAATTAGCCGCGGAGATCACAATAACCGGTCCCATGATGTTAGGGAGCACATGCCTGAATATTATCCTGAAGTTCTTATATCCCAGTGCCTTCCCGGCTTCGACGAATTCCTTTTCCCTGATGCTGAGGATTTGTCCACGCACAACCCTGGCCACCTCCACCCACATGGTAAGTCCAACGGCGATAAAGACCTGCCAGAATCCTTTTCCGAGGGCAAAGGTTATCGCTATCACGAGCAGCAGGGTAGGTATCGACCAGACAACGTTAATGATCCATACGATAAGATTATCGAGCCAGCCCCTGAAGAAACCTGCGATGGCACCAAGGGTGATCCCGATCAGCAGGGATATGATGACAGAAATAAATCCTACCGACAGGCTGACCCTTGCACCGATCATCAGGCGGCTTAGCATATCACGGCCGTAACGGTCGGTACCCAGGATGAAAGTCTTTTTTGTAATGTTTTCTTCCGGCACATCTTCTGCCAGGTCAGAAACAGGAAAAGTAATGATCTTTTTATCTTTTACCTCTACCGGAGTGTACTCAGTCACCTGCATAATTCCATTTTCCACTTTCCAACCGGATATTGGAATGTACTGATGATCAGGTATCTTTCCGTATATCATTTTTTCAATGATATTCCGGGGAGCAGGTTCCCGGTTCCCTTTTACCTTTAACATCATGACGCTGAACCCGGGTTTTTGCTTGGCAAGTTCAAGGTGCTGGGAGTTGGCCATCGGGGAGCTGTCGGGAGTGATCAGATAACCCAGAATGGCTATCAGAGCAACAAGGATAATGAACCATAGTGCGGAAAATGCCAGCCGGTTCCTTTTGAACTGCCGCCAGGCATAGGCAGAGAGTGACTTGCCGGCTGTATATTCTTTTTTCCTGAAAAGCATCAATACAAATGTAGCCAAAAATACAAGATTCAAATTGTTTCTGGTTACTAGCAACTAGTTCCCAGTAGCCAGTAACTATTATCAGGTACAACAAAGGAAAACTGAACAACGAAATTTTTTAACATGCTGCGCATTTGGCAAATGAATTTATTTTATCTTTGCACTCCATTTAGTTACGGTGGATGTAGCTCAGTAGGTTAGAGCGCTAGATTGTGGTTCTAGAGGTCGCCGGTTCAAATCCGGTCTTCCACCCAAAAAATCCCCCCGAGTATTCGGGGGGATTTTTTACTTCTGCAATCGCGCAATCGCACAATCGTACAATCCCCCATCTCTTTCGACAATCGACAATCGACAATCGACAATCGACAATCAATAATCACTTCACCATAATTCATGGCTAAAAATGCGACTGATCTCAGCAAATGATCATAAATGTATTTAATAGCATACAAATGATTCGTACGCTCTTTTATTATGAATTAATCCGTTATTGAATTAACTTTGTGAATTAAGAAAACAGGAACCTAAAAATATTTATGTATTATGAAAACAGTATTTAAACTTCTCCCTATTCTGATGATCGCGGTGATCATGTCAGCATGTTCATCTATAAAGGTCACGACTGACTACGACAAGACTGTAGATTTTACGCAATTTAAGACTTTCGAATATTATGGCTGGGCTGCTGAGAGTGATCAACTCCTTAATCAACTTGAAAGAGACCGCATAGAAGCTGCTTTTGGCGATGAATTTAAAAAACGTGGACTTGAATATGTGGAATCAGGAGGTGATATGATCGTTACCCTCTACGTAATGACACAGGATAAAACTCAATATAATGCCACCACCACAGGCATGGGCTACGGCGGCTATGGCGGTTATTACGGTTATGGACCCGGTTGGGGCTGGGGCCCCGGAATGGGCATGAGCATGTCTACCACTTCGGTGAGTGAGTATAATTATACTGTGGGAACCCTTGTTATCGATATCTATCATGCAGGAGATGAGAAACTGATATGGGAAAGCATCGGAACCAAAACCGTGGATGATAACCCGCAAACAAGGGAGAAGAATTTGCCGAAAAATATTGCTGCCATCATGGCTCCATACCCGGTTAAACCTATTGAAGAGAAAAAATAAAAGCTTATGGCCGAAACAAAGAAAGCAACCGATACTGCCAAACCTCCTTTAAGGAAACTAATACTCGGAACTGTAGTTTTTGTAATCGGCTTTGCGAGCCCCGCACTGATTCCGTGGGTGCTGTCAACAAGCTGGCCTGATGGACTGAAAGCGGTCTTATCAGGCCTTCTTGCATTTGGTATACCTGAACTTTTTATGATCTTTGCCGCTGCGGTGATGGGAAAGGAAGGTTTTAACTACGTGATGGCCGGTCTGGGCCGCTTTCTTAAGCCCCTGGCTCCCCCCGATGAAGTTAGCAAAACACGCTATACCATCGGCCTTTTCATGTTCTTTGTTCCGCTAGCACTTGGATGGCTGGCACCGTATTTCAGCCATCATATACCCTTGTTGGAAGGAAACGAAAAGATTTACAATATCGGTGGTGATATTATGATCTTCCTCAGCTTATTTGTGCTGGGAGGGGACTTCTGGGATAAGTTAAGGTCATTGTTTGTTCGGCAAGCAAAGCCTGTTTTCCCTCCTAAACCTGCGAAAAAATAAAAATTATCCGTCATGATTAAGAAGTATTTAAAAATTAAGCAAGAGTATACTGATGCTGCAAAGGCAAGGGGAGCACGCCAGTTGATTCGCCTTGAGGTGATGATCGATGTATTGTTTGCCCTGATGATCTATAAGCTATTCACTTTTATGCCCAACCCTGATGTTGATGGGTTTGGCAGAGATGAATTGTACAAGGTGCTTACAGAAAGCTACCTGAACTACACAGTGATCTTTATTGGGCTGGTATTGGTGATCATCTACTGGGGGATGAACAACCTGCAATTTGGTAACCTTGACCGTACAGATGGAAAGCATGCCACCTTATCTATCCTTCAGGTTTTTTCCCTGATGCTGTATATTTATTTTGTACGTCTGGATGCACAATTTGAGGGAGAAATATTCCTGATGCAATTGCAGAGTACTTTTCTTGCTCTGGCGGGATTTTTGAGTGTTGCCAGCTGGCATTATGCGATCAAAAACGGATTGGTCAGCGAGGATCCTACCGAACTTGAAAAGGAAAAGATGTACATTAAGTTATTGCCGGAACCCATAGTATCCGTACTCACCTTTCCACTGGCCTATTTCGGACCCCTGGCGTGGACATTGGGTTGGCTGTTGCTTATCCCTGTGGGATATCTTTCGAAGGTGGTGCAGAAGAGGATGAAGGGGAGGAAAAATTAAGTGTTGATCCTTTCTCTTTTAACACGAAGGGCACAAAGGATAACACAAAGGACTCAAAGGATACCACGAAGGACTCAAAGGATAACACAAAGG